>CAXGYE010000061.1:0-7046 GCA_964013865.1 uncultured Flavobacteriaceae bacterium | reverse complement strand
CGGACTTTTACAGGGCGTCCAGAACGTGGATCTACTCCCAAAACACGCTCGCCAGATTCCCGTTGGGCATTTTCCTTCACATCTTCTACTGTAATGTGAAATTGATGGTAAAACCCCTTGAGCATTTGCGTCCAATCTTTTACTCCTTTCGCTATATCGTCAAAATTCTGCTCTACCTCTGCAGTAAAATTAAAATCGAGGATTTCTTTAAAATTTTCTACCAAAAAGTCATTGACAATCATTCCTATATCGGTAGGGATAAGCTTCCCTTTGTCAGCGCCTACTCTTTCAGTTAACTTTTCAGTTTTTATAGTTCCTTCCTTTAAAGTCATCTGCTCGTAGTCTCGATCTGTTCCTTCTGATGCCCCTTTTTCTACATAGTTTCGATTTTGAATTGTTGTGATGGTAGGGGCATAAGTAGAAGGTCTTCCTATACCGAGTTCTTCCATTTTTTTTACCAATGAAGCTTCCGAATACCGATAGGGAGGTCGTGAAAAACGTTCGGTAGTTACCATTTTTTTCAAAAGAAATGTTTCTCCTACTTGTACTTTAGGGAGCATGGTATTGTCTTCAACGTCCTGATCGTCCACTCCTTCTAGGTAGAGCTTTAAAAACCCATCAAAGGTGATGACTTCTCCTTTTGCTATAAAGGGTTCGGAGTGAGTGTCGGCTTCAATCCGAATCTGAGTTCGCTCTAGGACAGCATCGCTCATTTGCGAAGCTACGGTCCTGCGCCAAATCAATTCGTAGAGTCGCGCCTGATCGTAATCGATATTGAGTTGCTTTTTTGAAAAGTCTGTAGGACGAATGGCTTCGTGTGCTTCTTGTGCCCCTTTGTTTTTGGTTTTAAATTGACGGGGCTGTAAATACGTCTTTCCATAATCAGATTCAACTTGGGCACTGATGTTTTTTTTGGCCTCGTTAGAAAGGTTAACACTATCTGTACGCATGTAGGTAATGTGCCCCGCTTCATAAAGTCTTTGCGCCAAGGTCATCGTCTTACTTACTGAAAAATAAAGCTTTCTGGAAGCTTCTTGTTGAAGCGTCGAGGTGGTAAACGGCGGCGCAGGACTTTTCTTTGCAGGACGGGTGTTAATTTCACCAACGGTAAATTGAGCAGTTGTGTTTTTCTGAAGAAAAGCTGTGGCTTCGTCCTTAGTCTCAATTATTTTCTGAAGCTGGGAAGGAATAAGTTTGTTGTGTTGTGTTTGGAAAAGAGCTTGTGTTTTAAAGCTTCGTTCAGGAAGGAAATTTCTGATTTCACGTTCTCGTTCTACAAGGATTCGAACCGCGACAGATTGGACGCGCCCAGCAGACAAGCCTCCTTTTACCTTACGCCACAACACAGGTGATAATTCATAGCCCACCAATCGATCCAAAATCCTTCTGGTCTGCTGGGCATTGACTAAATCATAATTGATATCTCTTGGATTTTCTATCGCCTTGAGTATGGCATTTTTTGTGATTTCAGAAAAAACGATCCGCTTGGAGTTTTCTTTTGAAAGGTTTAAGGTATTGGCCAAATGCCAGGCAATCGCCTCACCCTCACGATCTTCATCACTTGCTAACCATATGGTTTCTGCTTTACTGGCAAGACTTTTTAACTCCTTTACAATCTTCTTTTTGTCACTACTTACAATGTATTTAGCCGAAAAATCGCCTTGCACATCTACTCCTAATTCTTTGGAAGGGAGGTCTGCGATATGACCAAAACTAGAAGCTACTTTGTACTCCTTTCCTAAAAACTTTTCGATGGTTTTTGCTTTTGCAGGAGACTCTACAATGACTAAATTTTTGGCCATGGATGCTAATTTTTGTGGACAAAAGTAGGTAAGTTTTTTTGGAACTATAAAATTTTAAAGGGTTCAAATATTAATTTTCTGTTATTTATCTTGTAAATTCACGTTCCGAAAACACAAACTTCCAACACATGAAGACGCTGGATTTAGCTCCGATAAAAAGCCTCTTTGAATCCGAATTACTCTTTGAGATTGAAAAGGTAGGAATACATAAAAAAATCCCTCAGGGCGAATTGATGATTGATCTGGGCGAAAAAGTTCAATTCATTCCGCTAATTTTAGAAGGGGCTATTAAAGTAGTCCGCGAAGATGAATCGGGAGATGAGTTACTTCTGTATTTCGTAGAGTTTGGTAATACCTGCGCCATGACGTTAAACTGTTGTTTAGGTCATTCTAAAAGCGAAATTAGAGCTCTCTGTGAATCCGATGTCAGCCTGATTATGGTTCCTGTTCAACATATGGACCCCTGGCTTTCTCAATACAAGTCCTGGCGTTCTTTTGTGTTCAACAGCTTTAATACGCGTCTTTCAGAAATGCTAAAAGCGGTGGATGCACTTACTTTTTTAAGACTAGACGAACGTTTAAAAAACTATTTGTTGGAAAAAACCAAAGTCCTCAAAAACAAAACGATACATATTACACATTTTGAAATTGCTTCTGACTTAAATTCTTCCCGAGTTGTTATTTCGCGTTTATTAAAACAATTGGAAAACGATCGTTTTGTCGCTTTGGGTAGGAATACCATAAGCTTGATTGACTAATTCGAAACCTTGTAACAAATGTTACTCCGATTCTGTTTTAGAGTCCTATTTTTGTATAAAATTAAATTAAACTGAAAACCTATTTTCCCATATTGACCTGGATTTCAGACTACAAGTCTGACTATTTTAAGAGTGATTTGGCAGCTGGAATTACGGTTGCCGTATTACTCATTCCACAGGGAATGGCCTATGCATTAATCGCAGGCTTACCTCCCCTTTACGGTCTTTATGCTGCCTTAGTTCCACAAATCGTATATGCTATTTTAGGAACGTCCAGACAACTGGCCGTGGGTCCTGTTGCGATGGACTCCCTCTTGGTGGCCGCAGGTCTAGGTTCCCTGAGCATTGTCAATCCAAGTCAGTACATCCAAATGGCTATTCTATTAGCACTGCTGATGGGTGCCTTACAACTCATTCTGGGTTTGTTGCGGATGGGGTTTATCGTTTCCTTTTTATCAAAACCTGTGATCAAAGGGTTTACTGCTGCCGCGGCAATCATCATTGGATTGAGTCAAATGAAACACCTATTGGGGATTTCAATCACGCAAAGTAATAAAATTCAGGAGTTTATAGCTTCGGTGTTTCAGACCCAAGCACCCGTTCATCTCCCAACCTTAGCCCTAGGGCTGGGAAGTATTTTACTTTTGATAGGGCTTAAAAAATGGACTCCAAAAGTCCCTTCGGGAATACTTGCGGTGCTACTTGGAATTCTCGGGGTCTATTTTGGAAAACTAGACCAAATGGGTGTTGCGGTAGTAGGTTCCATTCCCAGTGGACTTCCCTCTTTTAGTCTTCCACGTTCCGATTGGGAGACAATACGAACCTTAGTCCCCATTGCACTCACCATAGCCTTGGTTGCTTACATGGAGGCTGTGTCTGTAGCCAAGGCCATCCAGGAAAAACATAAAAATTATGAAATCAACCCCAACCAAGAGCTCATTGCATTAGGTGCTTCAAACATAATCGGTTCATTATTTCAATCGTATCCCACTACAGGAGGTTTTTCTCGAACCGCAGTAAACGACCAAGCAGGAGCCAAAACTGGGGTGTCCGCTTTAGTAAGTGCTTTAATTGTCGCGATCATTCTCAGCTTTTTTACCCATTGGTTTTTTTACCTTCCCAAAGCAGTCTTAGGGGCCATTATTATCGTCGCGGTTGTCAATTTGATTGATTTCAAATACACTTCTCGATTATTTGAAAGCAGAAAAGATGAATTTGGAGTACTGCTTCTCACCTTTATATTAACCCTCTTTATCGGGATTACACAAGGAATTCTTTTTGGAGTCATTTTCTCGTTACTTTTGTTAGTTTACAGAACTTCCAAACCGCATTATGCTTTTTTAGGTCGTATTGGTACGACCAACTATTTTAAAAACATAAAACGCTTTCCCGAGGAGGTTGTAGTTCGAAAGGATCTGATTATTTTGAGATTTGACGCACAATTATTTTTTGGAAATATTGAGTTTTTTAAAGAACTTGTCTTTGATGCTATTGAAAAAAATAAAGACCAGGTCAAAGGATTTGTCATCAATGCTCGTGCCATAAATTATATCGATAGCACCGCAACAGAGCAACTTGTAGAGCTCATCAAAAAACTACAGAGAAAAGAAATCCGTGTCATGTTGGTGGGAGCCATCGGACCCGCTAGAGATCTAATAATCAAAAGCAAACTGATCAAGATTTTGGGAAAGGAAAATCTGTTCATCACCTCGGGAGACGCAACAGATAGTTTTGATGGAATTTGCAAAAAAACTCCACTACAGAAAAAACTGAGTGGTCAAAGTAATCTAAAAGTTTAATTTACACTAATTTGAAATATGAATATCGAACAAATCTACACTGGCTGTCTATCACAAGGGGCTTATTATATCGAAAGTCAAGGAGAAGCTGCTATTATTGACCCTTTGCGCGAGGTAAAACCTTACCTTGAAAAAGCTAAAAAAAACAATGCCACTATCAAGTATATATTTGAAACACATTTTCATGCAGATTTTGTGAGTGGTCATGTTACTTTGGCCAAGGAAACGGGAGCAACAATCGTGTACGGTCCTGAGGCAAAAACAGGATTTGATTCACTGATTGCCAAAGATCAACAGGAGTTTGAAATTGGAGAAATTACCCTTACCGTACTTCATACTCCTGGACATACCATGGAAAGTACAACCTATTTACTCCGAGATGCTTCCCAAAAAGACATTGCAATTTTTAGTGGAGATACACTATTTTTGGGAGACGTTGGTCGTCCTGATCTGGCACAAAAAGCAGCCGATATGACTCAAGAAGATTTGGCGGGAATACTCTACGAAAGTTTGCGAAAAAAAATCATGCCTCTAGCAGACGACGTTCTGGTTTACCCAGCACACGGCGCTGGATCTGCCTGCGGGAAAAACCTCAGCAAAGAAACTGTGGGAACCCTTGGGGAACAAAAGAAAACCAACTACGCGCTACGAGCAGACATGACAAAAGAAGAGTTTATTAAAGAGGTTACCGACGGCCTTCTTCCTCCTCCACAGTACTTTCCTTTGAATGTTAAAATGAATAAAGAAGGCTATGAGGATATTGATACCGTACTCAAGTCAGGCACCACCCCACTAGATCCGGAAGCTTTTGAAAAACTAGCCAACCAAAGCGGTGCCGTCATCCTAGATGTTCGTCATCAAGATGCGTTTGCGGAAGGACATATCCCTCAGTCTATTTTTATTGGAATAGATGGCGGTTTTGCACCATGGGTAGGTGCCCTTATTGGAGACGTGGAACAACCCATCCTTTTAGTCGCTCCTGAGGGAAGAGAAGAAGAAACCGTTACGCGACTTGCCCGAGTGGGCTTTGACAATGCCCTAGGGTATTTAAACGGAAGTTTCGAAGCGTGGAAAAAAGCAGGTAAAGCTACGGACAGCGTGGAAGGAATTGATACTACTAAACTGAAAACGTTGAGTGAAAAAGAAAATCTAACTGTTTTTGATGTTCGAAAACCTGGTGAATACCTGTCTGAACACCTCCCGGATGCCAAAAGTACCCCGTTAGATTTCATCAATGAACACATGAATGAATTTCCTACAGGAACTCCTTTTTATATGCATTGTGCAGGAGGCTATCGAAGTGTGATTGCCGCCTCGATTTTAAAAAGTAGAGGAATCCATAATTTGATTGATGTCAGAGGTGGGTTTGGTGCTATTAAAGAAAGTGGAATGAAGGTCTCTGACTATGTATGTCCTTCAACCTTATAAAGTAAACGAAATATATTTAATATTATGGAATGGATTTTTAACCCTTGGCCCTGGTATGTGGGTGGGCCTCTCATTGCGCTGATCCTTTTTTTACTCTTGTTTTTTGGAAAGAGTTTTGGAATGTCATCCAATCTAAGAACGCTCTGCACCATTTGTGGTGCTGGAAAAAACACTGAGTTTTTTAAGATTGATTGGAAAACCCAGCAATGGAATCTCTTGGTTGCCGCCGGGGCGATCATCGGGGGGTGGATTGCAGCTAATTTTCTTTCTACGGATCCTAGTGTTTTGATTCACGAGGATACAATTGCAAAACTAAATCAACTCAACATTAAAAGTGCGGGTACTGCCTATCTTCCCGAAGAACTCTTTGGGCTTGACAATTTCCTCAAACCTAAGATTTTTGCCTCCCTAGCATTTGGAGGTTTGCTTGTGGGCTTTGGCGCCCGCTACGCTGGCGGTTGTACTTCCGGCCATGCGATCTCAGGACTCAGCAACTTGCAACTGGTATCACTCTATGCCGTTATTGGTTTTTTTATCGGTGGGCTGTTTATGAATCACTTTTTACTCCCTTATATCCTATAGACTATGAGACAGGTTATTTTTCTTTTTATCGGAATCCTTTTTGGAATTGTGATGTTTAAATCCGAAGCCGCTTCGTGGTTTCGCATCTATGAAATGTTTCAATTCAAATCGTTTCATATGTATGGCATAATAGGCTCTGCCCTTGCCTTAGGAGTCGTAATGATTCAATTGATCAAACGATATCAACTCAAGTCAGCCTTTGGGGAACCCATCGTGATTCCTGACAAGGCTAAAAGTTTTTATCGCTACAGTCTAGGTGGAATCATTTTTGGATTGGGTTGGGGACTTTCTGGTGCTTGTCCGGGTCCTATTTTCACCCTATTGGGTGCTGGATTTTTACCCATCGCTGTCGTGCTTGTTTTCGCTGTTGCAGGGACTTGGATTTACGGCCTTTTGATGGATAAACTTCCTCATTAAAGTTCCTTTTATTTCTCCAAGTTTGGGTTTGAGTTTGAAATCTTCTTTTAAGATTAAAGACTGACAAAATGGCAATATCGTTCCGTTTTTTTGTAATTTTGCAAAGAAATTGAAGCGATTGCGCTTTATAAAACCTGTTATGTCAGTAAAAGAATTACACTCTCTGGAAAATAATCCTTTGGAACACGATGGAACGCTCAGTTCTAGCACTTCTAAAGAAAATAAAACTTCCAAAAAAGCCTATATCGAGAGTTACGGAT
>CAXGYE010000060.1:0-7135 GCA_964013865.1 uncultured Flavobacteriaceae bacterium | reverse complement strand
CGCTTCTTCAACCCGAATACTAGGCCATACCGCTCCATCAGAAAAAACAGTATGAATATGTAAATCTGTACTCAACCACTGGTGTTCCGATTCTGCTGTAAAAAAAGGCTGTTGCCCCTGTACTAGAAAACCTAAAAAGAAAAGGAGTAAAGTTGAAGATGTGGAGAATGAATTAAATTTCATACGATTCATTTGGATTAAAGTTCCTTTTAAAAATAGGCTTAAAATTTATAAAACAGTATCGTATTCCATAATCTGTTCTTTAAATAATTGTTAGCAGACTTTAAAATGGTGTTTTTTTGAAATCCTGAAACCAGGCTAAGTTGCTCACTAAATTTGAAACGAAACCCTAAAAAGGTCCAATTCTGGTTAAATTTATAAGGAATTCCATTCGGATTCATAATCGTAAAGATTTCATCGTAAGCGACAAAATTCCACAACACTTTGGCATCGGGTTTGGACAACGTTTTTTGATAGGTCAATCGGAATCTCAATCGGCTAGAAAAGTCGAAACTCCGTAAACTTTTGTCCCGCTGAAGGGGGCGTTCTTCTTGGAAACGATGTTCCAAACGAATCCAAGTGCTAAAAGATGATTTTTTTAAAGGTACACTCACCTGTACTTGTTCCCAAATATTGTGTTCTGTTCTTACTCTAGGGTCTGCAGTAACATCTTGATCAAAATTTTTAAGGTAAGAATAGCCCCCACGCCAGGAAACGTATTTTGATGCTTTGTAAGACAGTTGAGGTCTAAAAATTTGTTGATTCCAAACATTAAAATAGGAGATGGTTCGAAAATGGAGTTCTGTCCGTAAACTCAGCTTATCTGAGAGAGGAAAATCCAAAAAAGTAGCATTCCATATTCCATTGACCTTGTCGTATTCTTGTGCACTTAGGGTATATATAGATCCTAGTAGGAGTAGTAAAGCTAGGTTCTTTTTAATCATCGTTCTTATTTGTATTTACGCATTAATCCTTCTTGAGTAACGGAGGCTACCATTGCTCCTTTTTTGTCAAAAATACTGCCTCTGGCAAAACCACGCGCATTGGAGGCACTGGGGCTTTCAATAGCATACAACAACCAGTCGTCTATCTTGAAATCTCGATGAAACCACAAAGCGTGATCTAAGCTCGCATAGTACATTTTTTCGTGTTGTAGATTTTCTCTATGGGGCAACGTGGCTGATAGCAAAAGACTGTAATCTGAAGCAAAAGCTAAAATCTGATGTTGCAAAGCAAGATCGGCATTGATCTTGTCTTTTATTCGAAACCAAATATGTGCCAAAGGCAATGAATTTTGAGTTTGTAAATAAATCGCTTTATCTACAGGTTTAAATTCGAAAATCTGAGGATGCGCCTTCATCAGTCTATGAAAACGTTCGGGGTCTTGGTGTTGCAAGCCTTCTGCCTGTTGAATGTCCGTCAGCAGCAGCTCTGGGGTCAATACATTGGGCATGGGGATCTGATGACTCTCTCCTTCTTCTTTGATGTGGAAAGAAGCCGCCATATTAAAAATAGCTTTCCCTTTTTGAAAAGCAACGACACGGCGCGTGGTAAAACTTCTTCCATCTCGGATGGCATCCACATGAAAATCAATCGGAATATTGATGTCTCCACCTAGAATGAAATACCCGTGCATGGAGTGCGCAATCCGATCTTTTGGAACCGTCTGATATGCCGCGTGAAGCGACTGGCCTAGTACCTGGCCCCCAAAAACACGTCCCCACGCGGTTTTGTAATTTTGACCGACGAAGTGGTACTCATCTTTTCGTTCTAGAGTCAATAAATCAGTCAGTTCCTTGCTCGTAATCATAATTTTTACTAAAAATAGAATCGTCCAGCTTATATTGGAGTTTTTATCTCGGGAGGGCTAGATTGTTTTAATTCACTCGTTGGGTCCAAACTTCATACATGGGGTCTCCTTTACTACTTTTTCCCTGATGGTGCCAGTCCACTCCTTTGACACTGTATTGAAACGGAAGGACACGACCTACACTTGTATTGTTTCTGGAAAAGAATTCAATATTTTCCGTGTAGATCCCGTTTTCGGCAGTGTAAAACCCTCCTCCTGAACCAAAGAACTGGAAAGTGTCCGTATTGAAAGCAATCCATTGGAAATGCCCATCTTGGAGAAATTTCATGGTTTTTCTAGGTCTTGACGTATCTCTTCTCCGTACACCTTCTTCGGTCATTCTACCTGCCATAAGCCATTTCCCATTTAAGTCGATCGCTTTTGCCTTGGATTTTTTCCAAGTTTCTGTCCAAACCAGTTCCAACGCTTTGAGGCTGTCGTTTTCATAGTTGGAATTGAACTCGAGAGCAACAGCATAGTTCGTGCCCTCCTTGGTGTAAAATCCTCCCCGAGTTAAGATAAACTCCGCTGGGTCTGAAACAAATTGAGTTTCAACAAGATAATTAGCATCAATCATGATTCTGTGTGTGATGGTTTTTCCTTCCTTTTCAGAGCTAAATGTATACACTTGAGCTTTTGAAAAGAAAAAAGAAAGGCATACAATTAAAAGGATTCTTTTTTTCATAATATGAGGTTTTAAAAGGTTAATTTCTGTAATTCAAGGCAGGTTTTCGATCTCCCAACATGGGCATATATTTAAAATCCGCTCCTCTTGTTTCTAAAAATTCTTTTTTAGCTGTTTCGATCGCTTTGGGATTGTCCAAGAGTTGCATTCCGGTAAGCGCAAGGGTTTTTGCAGCTACCATCATTCCTTTGATACCGATGCTTGTCCCTCCGGCGGCAACAGCCTGCCAACTGTGGGCTGGTGTTCCAGGAACCCAGGTCGCTGCGCGAAGTCCCACAGTGGGAACAGCAAAGCTGACATCTCCTACATCCGTAGAACCCCCCGCTTTGGAATTGCTGCTGTAAGGTACAACTCCCTCCACATATCTAGTGTCTAAAGGGGCGCCTAAAGTTTTAGCAATTTTTTCTGCAAAGGCTTTTTCCTCCTCAGAGTAGGTATAGCCTCCTATGGTTTCTAAATTTTTATGCATTCTTTTCTGTAAACTTTCGATATGCAATAGTTCATGTGTCCCACCGATCATTTCATATTCCATAGTAGTCCCTGTTCCCAAGGCAGCTCCTTTGGCTGCATCTACTATACGATCAAAAACATTGACAACTTCGCTACGGGTTAGGTGTCTCGCATAATAGTAAACCTCAGCAAAGTCAGGAACGACATTGGGGGCGTTCCCTCCTTGGGTGATTACATAATGTATTCGCGTGCTCTCTGTGGTGTGCTCGCGTAGCATATTGACCATTGCATTCATCGCTTCCACTCCGTCCAAGGCAGAACGTCCTTTTTCTGGAGCGCCTGCTGCATGTGCAGAAACTCCATAAAAACGAAATTTGGCAGATTTATTTGCCAACGCGGGTCGAACACTCGCAGAATTTTTGCTGTCTGCATGCCAGTGTAAAGCCACATCTACCTCATCAAAAAGGCCTGCACGGGTCATGTATACTTTCCCTGAACCTCCTTCTTCTGCTGGGCAACCGTAATACTTTACCGTTCCAGAAATTTTTTCTTTCTCAATGTAATTTCTTAGTGCAATCGCCGCGGCAGCAGAAGCCGTACCAAACAAATGATGCCCACAAGCATGTCCCGCTTTTCCATTGTTGCTCAACTTGTAAGGCACTGCTTGTTGTGACAAGCCAGGGAGTGCGTCATATTCTCCCAATATCGCAATTACAGGCCCTCCGGAACCGTAAGTAGCGACAAAAGCTGTGGGGATATCCGCCACACCAGCCTCGACTGTAAATCCTTCTTCAGACAAGGTTTTTTGCAACAAAGCACTACTGCGCTCTTCTTGGTATCCCATCTCGGCATAGGACCAAATCTCTTGTGCTACAGATTGGTACTGGTCTTGATGGGCATCAATAGAATTCAATACGCTTTTGTACTTATTTTGACCCAACGCAAAAGTACAGATCAAGCCTAGAATTAGAATGGAGAAGAAACGCATAATTTTAAATTTATTATTCGGTTCAAATGTATTAATTTTTGGATTTTCAATCCTATGGGTTTAAAAATAAAGCGACTCCTTTAGGATGTTTTTGCCTTTTTCAGTCGTTTTTTTTCAGTAACTAAATAAACACCCAGTAAAATAAAAGCGCATCCTACCCATTGCAATAGGGTAAATACTTCTCCATCTAAAACGCCCCAGCCAATAGCGACAATAGGAAGTAAATAGGTGATGGAAATGGAAAACACAGGAGAAGAAATCGCCACCAATTCATTGAACATTACTTTCGCCACGGCAGTTCCCAAAAAGGCGAGAATGAAGATGTAACCCAAAGAGATACTCACCTCGGCCCCCTGACTTACTTCAGCCCAAGGAAAATCAGTGAAACTTAATATCAACAGAGCTGGAAATAAAATGGCTAAAAAATTCCCTAAAGCAATTGCAAGAGCCGAAACACCTGCTAACTTGTACTTGATCACATTGACATTGATGGCATAACAACAGGCCGCAACGACTACCAAAAAAGCATACCAACTTTTGGGACCCGTGTTGATAGTGAACTCGTTGGATACCAAAATCAAAGTCCCTCCAAAACCAATCAGAACTCCAAAAATTTTCCCCCATTTAAAAGAAGATCCAAAAAATAAAATCCCAATCAGCAAGGTAAATAAGGGGGTCATCCCGTTCAATACTGCAGCTACAGAAGAATCGATCACTGTCTCTGCAAAAGCGAACAGATAACTCGGAAAAAAAGTGCCAAAATAGCCTGTAAAAACAATCCACTTCCAAGCAGATTTAGGAATTGTTTTTAGTTGCTTCCACCCGAAAAGTAATAGGATTGATGTGGTCATTAAAATTCGAACCGATCCCAACTGCAGTGGAGTCAAACCCACTAAACCTTTTTTTATAAGAATATAGGAACTTCCCCAGATCAGAGAAAGTAAAATGAGGTACACCCATTTCTTGATTGACGTATTCATAGCACTACAAAATTGCATTTTTTTATGAAGGCATCTCTGCCTAAATCCTTATTTTTGTGAGAAATCTTACACTATGAAAAAAGAACTCCTTGTTTTAACACTACAATTGAGTTTTTTAGTGGCTTGTAAAAATGGAAACACAGACAAAATTGTTACCGTTTCTGTAGATGCTGTAACTCAGCATATATCCCCTAAAGTTCTTCAAGAAAAGGCATATGCAAAACTGAGCATCGATGGGATGACTTGTGCCCTTGGCTGTGCTGGTACCATTGAAAAAAATCTGAATCAAACTACGGGAGTCGCCTCTGCAACTGTGGATTTTGAATCCCATACGGCTTGGGTCATTTACGATGCCAAAGCAATCGGTCTGAAAGAAATTAGTGAGGTGGTAAAAGCTACAGGCGAGGCCTACAGTGTCAATTCTGCAGAACAAATGGAAGATCTAAACCCCTAGTTCCTACTCCCACTTTAAGGTTTCCATCAAATGAATAATGTCTTTTTGTAAATAACTTGCTGCAGGATAAATAGAGTCGTAATTGGGTCGGGCATAGAAATACAGTGACCCTACTAAAAAGTGATTCAAACTGTCTGTCAAGAAAAACTGATATTGAGACGCAGCATTTCCTACCACTGAAAACAAGGTGCCATAAACCTGATTTTCCGCATTGATAAATAATTTTTCTGGGATAGATTCTGCCTTGGAAATATGTTTGTAAGGAAGCTGATAGGCATCCGTAAGCAGCGAGTCCAAATTTTTATTAATGGAACTGTAGTTTAAATACAATGTTGCTTTCATCTCGGGATAAACCAATCGTGGTGCAGATTTATATTCTTTTTTAACAAAAGCATGACGGTTGTATTCAAAAGAAAAACGGGATACTTCTTTTGTCAATTGATATTCTGGTTTTGGATATTCTAGACGAAGATAGGCAGATGGTTTGGGCTGTAAATCCGTGCTACAGTTAATAGTAATGAAACATAGGGAAATCAAAATCAGTTTGCGCATGGAACTTTATTTTGATTTTTTGGGTAGCAAGACTTTTACTTGTTTGATGCGCAATTGATCCAGCTCTTCAATAAAAAACCGGAACCCCTGAAATGAAATTTTCTGCCCCCTTTTTGGGAATTTTTTTGTCATTTCAAGAATCAAGCCTGCAAGGGTTTCTGCTTCTCCTTTTACAGAATCGAAAACCGTAGTATCATCCAAATTTATGACTTTAAGAAAGTCTTTTAAACTGATTTTAGCTTCAAAGACGTAAGTGAACTCATCAAGCTTTGAATAACTTAAATCTTCTTCGTCAAACTCGTCGCTGATATCTCCGATGATTTCTTCCATTACATCTTCTAAGGTAATGAGTCCTGAAGTACCCCCGTATTCATCTACAACAATAGCAAGATGGTTTTTCTTTTGTTGAAATTCCTTAAGAAGGTCATCTAATTTTTTGTTTTCAGGTACATAAAGTGGCTTTTTTAAAAGCTTTTGCCACGAATAATTCGGTTTATTTAAATGTGGTAGTAAATCTTTGATGTACAAAATTCCTTTGATGTTGTCCTTTTTTTCACTGTAAACTGGAATTCTAGAAAACCCTTGTTCTAAGATCAGCGGGATTACTTCTTCGAAGCTTAGCCCCTCTGAAAGAGCAAACATATCAATCCGAGGACACATAGCCTCACGCGTATCGGTGCTCCCAAAATTTACAATCCCCTCTAGAATCCGTTGTTCGTCGAAAGTGGTTTCTTCGTCATCGGTAAGTTCTAAGGCTTGTGAAAGCTGATCTACCGAAAGCTGATTTTTTTTATCTCCAAGACGTTTTTCTAAAAAAGTAGTCGTTTGACTCATTGGGGCAGTGATCCAAAATAAGATAAAACGATCTAAAAATTTAACGAAAGGGGCCATCCGTATTGAAAAAGCCAATGCGTTTCTATTGGCATAGACCTTGGGCAAGATCTCTCCAAAAATTAAAATCAACGCAGTGATGATGCCTACTTCTATAATCAAGAGTAATACGGGATTATCAATTTCATCAAAAACGGTTTTACTCAGCAGGGTAAATAAAAGTACTATAGCAATATTGATAAAATTATTCGCTACTAAAATAGTTGCTAAAAGGCGCTTTGGTTTTCGTAAAAGATTAATTACACGTTGAATTGCTGGGTTCGGGTCTTCATTTACTGTGTCTTCT
>CAXGYE010000059.1:0-7166 GCA_964013865.1 uncultured Flavobacteriaceae bacterium | reverse complement strand
ATAAAACTTCCAAAAAAGCCTATATCGAGAGTTACGGATGTCAGATGAATTTTGCCGACAGTGAAGTAGTTGCTTCTATCTTAACAAAAGAGGGGTATACCATTACCGAACAGTTGGATCAGGCTTCTCTAGTCTTGGTCAACACCTGCTCCATCAGAGAGAAAGCAGAACAAACCGTTAGAAAACGTCTCGAATATTTTAACTCCAAGAAAAAAGAGCAATCGGAAATGACAGTTGGCGTACTGGGCTGTATGGCAGAACGCCTAAAACACAAATTTCTGGAGGAAGAAAAGATTGTAGATCTAGTGGTCGGTCCCGACGCTTATAAAGATATTCCTAATTTACTTCAAGAAGTTGCTAACGAAAAAGAAGCCGTAAATGTGCTTTTATCAAAGGAAGAAACCTATGGAGACATCGCCCCTGTACGTCTCAACTCAAATGGAGTTTCTGCTTTTGTTTCGATCACCAGAGGCTGTGACAATATGTGTACCTTTTGTGTAGTACCTTTTACCCGAGGAAGAGAGCGTAGCCGAGATCCCAAAAGCATCTTGGAAGAAGTTACAGATTTAGCTGCCAAAGGGTACAAAGAAATCACACTACTGGGACAAAATGTGGACAGCTACCTCTGGTATGGAGGAGGCTTAAAAAAAGATTTCGACAATGCCACACCCCTGCAACAAAAAACCGCCTTGCATTTTGACAAGCTATTGAGTTTAGTAGCGGAGGCGCATCCCAAAATTCGAATTCGTTTTTCCACCTCCAACCCGCAAGATATGTCCCTAGATGTGTTACAGGTGATGGCGAAATACGAAAATATCTGTAAGTACATCCACCTGCCTGTTCAATCGGGAAGCAATGCCGTTCTCGAAAAAATGAACCGACAACATACTCGAGAGGAGTATTTTGAACTTATTGACTCCATACGAGAAATCATTCCCAACTGTGGCATTTCTCACGATATGATTGCAGGTTTTCCAGGAGAAACCGAAGCAGATCATCAAGATACCTTGGATTTGATGGACTATGTGAAATACGATTTTGGATTTATGTTTGCCTACTCCGAAAGACCCGGAACTCTTGCGGCAAGAAAAATAGAAGACGACGTCCCAGAAACCGTAAAGAAAAAAAGACTCAATGAAATAATCCAAAAACAACAAGCTCACAGTCTGCACCGAACCCAAGAGTTTTTGGGTAAGACCGTTTGCGTTTTAATTGAAAAAACATCCAAACGATCCAATACGCATTGGAGTGGTCGTACCACTCAAAATACGGTAGTTGTTTTTCCTAAAGAACAGTACACTGTAGGAGATTTTGTGGATGTTAAGATCAATGATTGTACCTCTGCTACTCTTCTTGGTGAAGCCGTTCAACTTTCAAATCAAATATAACCATGGATTCTCTACAAAGTGTCAAACAACGTTTCGGAATTATTGGAAATAACTTGGGACTCAATCGAGCGTTGGAAAAAAGTTTACGTGTTTCCAATACGGATATTTCGGTTTTAGTGATTGGGGAAAGTGGGGTAGGAAAAGAGAGTATGCCCAAAATCATTCATCAATATTCGCACAGAAAACACAACAAGTTCATCGCTGTAAACTGTGGGGCAATTCCCGAGGGGACGATAGACAGTGAGCTTTTCGGGCACGAAAAAGGAGCCTTTACCGGAGCAACACAAACACGAGCGGGATATTTTGAAGTTGCAGATGGAGGAACTATTTTTTTAGATGAAGTGGGGGAATTGCCCCTACAAACTCAAGTACGCTTGTTGCGGGTTTTGGAAAGTGGAGAATTTATCAAAGTAGGGTCATCCAAAGTCCAAAAAACCAATGTTCGAATTGTAGCTGCGACAAATGTCAATATGATGGAAGCGATTTCTAAAGGAAAATTTAGAGAAGATTTATACTACCGGCTTAGCACTGTAGAAATTCACCTCCCGCCTTTACGTGACAGAAAAGAAGACATCGTCTTGTTATTTCGAAAATTTGCTGCAGACTTTGCTCAAAAATATCACATGCCCCCTATCAAACTGGACGAACACGCACAGGCTCTTTTAACCGACTACCGATGGAGTGGGAATATCCGACAACTCCGCAATGTGGCCGAACAAATCTCTGTTTTAGAAAAAGAGCGAGATATCAATGCTGCGGGAATTCGTCCCTACCTTCCAGACAGAGAATCCCAACTCCCCGCATTGATCGACAAAAAAGAACGCAAAAGTGATTTTTCATCAGAACGTGAAATCTTATACAAAGTACTTTTCGATATGAAAAGCGATCTAAATGATCTGAAAAAGCTCACATTGGATTTGATTAAAAATGGAGCGGAAAACGAAATCAATGAAAAAAATCAAAGCCTCATCGACAAGATCTATGGTAAGGAGGATCCCCTTCCAAAAGAACCCGAGGCTTTAGACCCCGTTTCATTTACTCCTGAGACACCAGAAATTACAAAAGTGGAGCCCGAAGATAAATATTCCTATGCAGAAACTATTGAAGAAGAAGAACCTCTTTCCTTACACGAAAAAGAGTTGGAAATGATCAAACAAGCACTTCTTCGTAGCAAAGGAAAGCGTAAATTAGCTGCTCAGGAGCTCGGAATTTCGGAACGAACCCTGTATCGAAAAATTAAACAATATGACCTCAATGATATGGAATAGGATTTTGGTTACAGGAGCATTGCTCCTAATTTTCTTCATACAGTCGTGTGGGATTTACTCGTTCACAGGGGCTTCTATTCCACCTGGCGTAACCACTTTCCAAGTCAATTTTTTTGAAAATCAAGCGGGAAATAGACCTGGTTCAACGGTAGAACCAGGACTAGATAACGATTTTACAAATGCACTTCAGGATATCATTATGAATCAGACTAACCTAAATCTTGTTAGTCAAGACGGACAATTAATTTATGAAGGAGAAATCACCGAATACAGTGTAACGCCCATGTCTGCGACTTCTCAAAATACCGCAGCACAAAACCGATTGAAAATGAGCGTGGCTTTTCGCTTTTTTAACATCAAAAAAGAGGAAGATGATTTTAACAAAATCTATTCTTTTTTTTATGATTTCCCAGCCGAACTTCAAGTATATGATGTCATTGACGCTGCACATAAAGAAATATTCGATCGGATTACCCAAGATATTTTTAACGATACCCTGGCCAAATGGTAATAACAGACGCCCATTCTTTAGTTGCACTGCTAAAAGAGTTTGATCCCAAGAACAGGGGACATCTCGAAGTACTCAAAAAAGTACTAAAGGAACACCCTAATTTTCAGTGGGTGCGCGCTCATTACCTCAAAGCCGTTCAAGCATTGGATCCAGATTTCTTTGATAAAAATCTATCCCACACAGCCATTGCAACTTATGACAGGGAGTTGTTGTACGAATTTATAGAAACACAGCCCCAACCTAAACAACAAGAAGAATCCAAACTAAAAACTGAGCACAAAACAATCCCTGTCCCGAAAGAAAATCAAAAAAAGAAAAAAGAGAAAACTGAAAAACAAACCAATTTAGAGCAGACATCTTTACAATCCGTCCCTGAAATCATGCGTTTTTCAGAATGGGCACGTTATCTGAAGAAACAAAAAGCCCCTCAAGAAAAAATGAAAATCAATGATAAATTTGAACTCATTGATTCTTTTCTCTCCAAACAGGCCAAAATCATTCCGGATAAAAAGGCAACAAATAAGGAGGATTTAAGTGAAAAAAGTTGGACTGCCACTGACGAGCTGATGACACAAACCTTAGCAAAGGTTTTTGTCAAACAAAAAAAATACGATAATGCATTGGAAGCCTATCAAATATTAGGCTTGAAATATCCAGAAAAAAATAGTTTCTTTGCAGACCAAATCAAAGAAATCAAAAGATTAAAAAAACTGAAAGAATAGCCCAATGAGCACATTTTCTATATTTATAGCCCTTATCATCGTAGTATGCTTCCTACTAATTTTGGTCGTTATGGTTCAAAATCCTAAAGGAGGAGGACTCTCCTCTTCTTTTGGTGGTGGAACACAACAAGTGGGCGGGGTTCAAAAAACCTCTGACTTTTTAGATCGCAGTACTTGGATTTTAGCTACACTTCTACTAGCTTTAATTTTGATTTCAAACGTGACCCTATCTTCTGGTGAAGGGGTTTCAGATTCAAAACTCCTTCAAGAGGGAGCCCGACAAGAGAGCATCCCTGAAACACCTGCACAAGATATTGATGAAATTCCCGAAATCCCAGCAGAGGTTCCTACTACTGAAATTCCCGACATAGAAAATTAATCCAACTAAGCTACAGAGTAAACTGACAGGCTGGCATTTTAAAGATCAAATTGACAGTCCTTATTCCCTTGGCATAGTTTCTGAAAACACCTTACAAATTTTAAAAATGAGTAAAATGACTATTAAACCCTTAGCAGATCGTGTTCTTGTAGAACCCGCTGCAGCAGAAACAAAAACATCCTCTGGTATCATCATCCCAGACAGTGCGAAAGAAAAGCCCCAAAAAGGAACTATAGTAGCTGTTGGTGCAGGAACTAAAGAAAATCCCATAACTGTCTCTGTAGGTGATAGTGTATTGTATGGTAAATATGCAGGAACAGAACTTCATCATGAAGGAACAGATTACCTAATCATGAAAGAAAGTGATCTCCTTGCAATTGTATAACAACAAAAAAAATATTTAAAATGGCAAAAAGAATAGAATTTGATTTAGAAGCTAGAGACGGCATCAAACGCGGTGTAGATGCACTTGCCAATGCTGTAAAAGTAACTTTAGGCCCCAAAGGTCGTAACGTCATTATAGGCAAAGCCTTTGGTGCTCCTCAGGTAACCAAAGATGGGGTGACAGTGGCCAAAGAAATCGAACTTGAGGATGCTCTCGAAAATATGGGTGCGCAAATGGTGAAAGAAGTTGCTTCAAAAACCAACGACCTAGCAGGAGATGGAACTACAACAGCAACAATTTTAGCACAAGCCATCGTAAAAGAAGGGCTGAAAAACGTAGCAGCTGGAGCAAATCCTCTAGATCTTAAAAGAGGAATTGATAAGGCAGTAGAAGCTATCGTAGCTTCCTTACAAAAACAGACCGTTGCCGTTGGAGATTCTTCTGAAAAAATTCACCAGGTCGCCAGTATTTCAGCAAATAATGATCCTACTATCGGAGGATTGATTACTGAAGCTTTTGAAAAAGTAGGTAAAGAAGGAGTCATTACAGTTGAAGAGGCCAAAGGAACTGATACTTATGTAGACGTCGTCGAAGGGATGCAATTTGATAGAGGATATCTTTCACCTTATTTTGTGACGGATTCTGAAAAAATGGAGGCAGACCTAGAAACGCCTTATATCTTACTCTACGACAAGAAAATTTCTACCATGAAAGATTTGCTTCCTGTTTTAGAGCCTGTGGCACAAACGGGAAAACCTCTTCTAGTTATAGCAGAAGATGTGGACGGTGAAGCTTTAGCTACTTTAGTAGTAAATAAACTTCGCGGAGCTCTTAAAATCGCTGCGGTAAAAGCACCTGGTTTTGGAGACCGAAGAAAAGCGATGTTGGAAGATATCGCGATTCTTACCGGAGGTACTGTGATTTCTGAAGAGCGCGGTTTTACATTAGAAAATACGACCATTGAAATGCTTGGTACTGCAGAGCGTGTAACTATCGATAAGGACAATACGACCGTGGTAAATGGAAACGGTTCCTCTGATGACATCAAGGCCCGAGTGAATCAAATCAAGTCGCAGATTGAGACCACCACCTCCGACTATGACAAGGAAAAACTTCAAGAACGCCTAGCCAAACTCTCCGGAGGGGTTGCTGTACTCTATGTAGGGGCGCCTTCTGAGGTGGAGATGAAAGAAAAGAAAGATCGTGTGGATGATGCACTTCACGCAACACGTGCTGCAGTTGAAGAAGGTATTGTTGCTGGAGGAGGCGTTGCCTTACTCAATGCAAAAAAAGTACTTGAAAAACTCAAAGCAGAAAATGCAGATGAGGGCACAGGAGTCCAAATCATCAACAAAGCGGTAGAATCCCCTTTGCGAACCATTGTTGAAAATTCTGGTGGCGAAGGTTCTGTTGTCGTCTCAAAAGTTTCTGAAGGAGCAGACAGCTTTGGTTACAATGCCAAAGACGGTTCTTATGTGGACATGCTCAAAGAAGGAATCATTGATCCGAAAAAAGTAACACGTGTTGCTTTAGAAAATGCAGCTTCTGTAGCGGGGATGATTCTTACAACAGAATGTGCACTTATTGATATCAAAGAAGAGGCTCCAGCAGCTCCCCCAATGGGCGGTGGAGGCATGCCTGGCATGATGTAAGCCAATTTGTCAATTAATTATAAAGCTCCCTTTAGGGAGCTTTTTTTTTGATTTAAAATAAAATAATTACATTTCCAGTCTAACACAAATCTTATCATTATGACTAAACAATTATTTTTATCAGGAATTGCAGGCTTTGCTGTTTATTTTCTTCTGGGATGGCTTGCTTATGGAATTTTATTCACCGAGGAAACTACGGGTGAAGAATCCATGTTGTTTATCGCTTTGGGTTGTTTGTTTTACGCCTTCGTGTATGCAACCATTTTTACGCGTTGGGCAAACATTGCTACCTTTTCTACTGGGCTTAAAGCGGGAGCGATACTTGGTCTTTTATACGAACTAAGTTGGAAGTTCTTTATGACTACGGGGACCATAGACGTTCTCCCTTTTTTAAAGAGTCTTATCATCAA
Source organism: uncultured Flavobacteriaceae bacterium (assembly GCA_964013865.1). GTDB lineage: Bacteria > Bacteroidota > Bacteroidia > Flavobacteriales > Flavobacteriaceae > MS024-2A. Next base: position 451 of record CAXGYE010000059.1, on the reverse strand, counting down.
TGTTCTCATGACTGCACTAATGGCTGGAGTAGTAGCTTACGTGAATGGAAAAACTTCCTAGTTCCCTACTCCTTAAATAAAAAAGGCTCCTGAAAATTAGGAGCCTTTTTTTTATTCAATTGTACGTTTGTAAAGACAGCACATCGGCAACTCGTTGTAGGTAGCCTCGGGAGCTTTTGACAAAGGAGTATCGTGTCCTGCTTGAGCGATTGCAGTTTGGACGTCTTTTAAAGGCGCCTTATTCGAATCGTATATCAAAGAAATCACATTTGAAGGAATATCCCAAGAGGCTGTTTTTACTCCTTTTACCGTTAAGGCTGCTTTTTCAATACGTTTTTTACACATTTCACAATTTCCACTCACTTCGAAACTGATTTTTTCATTTTTATTGTTTTGAGCCGTAAGTGCAAAAGGCGCAATGAATAAACAAAAAATTAAAAGTTTTTTCATA
>CAXGYE010000058.1:0-7350 GCA_964013865.1 uncultured Flavobacteriaceae bacterium | reverse complement strand
CTGAACCGCTCTTCCGATCTGACTTTTTCTCAGGAGCTCGTTCTAAATATTTATTTGGAAATTCATTTACCGCCACCCCGGCAGGTATAAGCACTCCCCAGACTTCTACATAGTACTACACTAAATTTTTTTTAATACAATCTGAGAATGGAAAACTCGTTTTCCATTCGATAAAAAATAATATGAAAAACACAAATCTATTATCAAATTTAAAACACGACCTCCCCGCTAGTGTCGTGGTATTTTTTGTGGCGTTGCCCCTTTGTTTGGGTATTGCTCTTGCTAGTGGTGCACCCCTTTTTTCAGGCTTAATTGCCGGAATCATTGGAGGAATAGTTGTGGGAAGCTTGAGTGGTTCCCAAGTTGGAGTGAGTGGACCTGCAGCAGGTCTTGCCGCCATCGTTCTTACAGCAATTGGAGACCTTGGGGGTTTTCAAAACTTCTTATTAGCCGTAGTTCTTGGTGGACTAATTCAGCTTTTATTTGGGATCTTACGCGCCGGAATAATTGGCTATTACTTTCCTTCTTCGGTGATCAAAGGAATGCTTACGGGAATTGGTATTATTATCATTTTAAAACAAATTCCTCATTTTTTCGGATATCAAAGCCCTGAAGGAGACTTTTCTTTTTTTCAAGACAATGGTGAAAATACATTTTCAGGAATTTTTAATGCAGTAAACTACATCAGTCCCGGAGCGACATTGATCGCGGGCTTGAGTTTAGCTATTCTTTTACTTTGGTCAAATGTGTTGAGTAAAAAAGCAAAAATTTTCCAACTCATTCAAGGACCTCTAGTTGCTGTAGTTGTTGGAATTGTCTACGTTGCGTTGACTTCGGGTAATGCCTTTTGGGCAATTCAAAATCAACAACTGGTTTCGGTTCCCGTTCCTGAAAACTTAAGTTCGTTTTTTGGACAGTTTAGTTTTCCAAACTTTGGAGTAATAACAAACCCTCAGATTTGGATTACCGCTTTTACCATTGCGCTTGTGGCGAGTTTAGAGACACTGCTTTGTGTAGAAGCAACGGACAAATTGGATCCAGACAAGCGAGTGACCCCTACCAATAGAGAGTTGATTGCCCAGGGAATAGGAAACCTTTTTTCGGGACTCATTGGAGGCCTGCCTGTGACACAGGTCATAGTGCGAAGTTCGGCCAATATCCAATCGGGAGGAAAATCGAAAATGTCTGCGATCATTCACGGCTTCTTGTTGTTGATTTCGGTTCTTCTGATTCCTGCGCTGCTGAATCAAATTCCACTATCGGTTTTGGCAGCTATTCTTCTTATTGTAGGTTATAAGTTGGCAAAACCTAGCTTGTTTATTACCATGTACCAACTGGGATGGAAACAATCGATTCCTTTTGTTGTCACCGTTTTAGGGATAGTGTTTACCGATTTATTGATCGGTATTGGGTTGGGACTCATGGTTGGAATTGTAGTGATTTTAATTAAAAGTTTCCAAAACTCACACTTTCTTCATATCGAAGACAAAAGCGATGGAAAACACAGAATTAAAATGACTTTGGCAGAGGAAGTAACCTTTTTTAACAAAGGAGCGATTCTCAAGGAACTCGACGCTTTACCAGAAGATACGGTATTGGAATTAGACGTCTCAAAAACACGTTTTTTAGATCACGATATCATAGAGATTCTTCAGGATTTTTCAGAAAAGAGGAAAACTCGAAACATCGATATCAAAATTATTTCTGATCGAGGTACTGTAGAAAATCCGGAGAGTTTTATCTCCTTCTTTAAATTAAGACCTAAAAGCGCCTAATTTAAAATGAAATACGAAATTCATCAAAAAATAAAATTTTATAAAAACCTTATCTAACACGGAAACCCCCTTATCGGTATTTCCCAATTAATTTAATCATTATGAAAGCACAAACACAAGAAACCCAAGCTCAAATGACCCCTAGCTCTTCTTTGGAAGAACTGAAAAAAGGGAACCAGCGTTTTGTTGGAAAAACCCCTTTAAATCGAGATTTAATGCAACAGGTTAGTGAAACCAGTACCGGTCAGTACCCTTTTGCTACAGTACTGAGTTGTATTGACTCACGCGTCTCTTCAGAATTGATCTTTGATCAAGGTATTGGAGATATTTTCAGTGTTCGTATCGCAGGAAATTTTGTGAATGAAGACATCTTAGGAAGTATGGAATTTGCTTGTAAACTAGCAGGGACAAAGTTGATCGTAGTTTTGGGACATACCGCATGTGGCGCAGTGAAAGGCGCATGTGACCATGCCCGTCTTGGTAATTTGACTGCATTGATTAACAAAATAGAGCCTGCTGTTGCAGCTGTACAAGAACCTCAGGATGAAACTCTTCGCAATTCTTCCAATATTGATTTTGTCAATACGGTGGCAGAAAAGAATGTGGAAATGACCATTGCTGAAATTCGTTCTTCCAGCCCTGTTTTAGCGGAAATGGAACAAAAAGGCGAAATTAATATTGTCGGAGGAATGTACGATATCAGTACAGGATTGGTTCATTTTCATTAAAAAGGCTATCCTAGACTAACGACCAAGGTAATTTTAAGATCCCTTCTTTAGGCTAAAAAGCTTAAAAGGAGGGATTATTTTTTTAAATTGGCAAAAAAAACAATTTCTTATGGACTTACGCCCTTTTTTCTTACTAGCAACACTCTTTCTGATTTCTTGTCAAAACAATCCTACTGAGGTTACGTATCCCGTCACAGAAAAAATTCCTGTGGTGGATACTTATTTTGATGCGGAAGTACTAGACAACTACCGTTGGCTGGAAGACGACTATGCCCCGAACACCAAAAACTGGGTGGAAAAACAGAACGAAACTACGTTTTCATATCTGGATAATATCCCTTTCAGAAGTGAACTCAAAGAACGTTTGGAGCAGCTTTGGAATTACGAAAAAGTATCAGCTCCTTTTAAAGAAGGAGACTACACCTATTTCTACAAAAATGACGGTTTGCAAAACCAGTATGTTGTCTATCGTGACAAAGAAGGAGAAACACCTGAAGTCTTTTTAGATCCCAACACCTTTGCCGAAGACGGAACTACTTCACTAGCAGGTTTGAGTTTTTCCGAAAACGGAAAACTAGCGGCCTACTCCATTAGTGAGGGTGGAAGCGACTGGAGAAAAGTGATCGTAATGGATGCCCTAGACAAAAAAATCATTGAAGATACTTTAGTAGATATTAAATTCAGCGGGATCCAGTGGAAGCTAAACGATGGCTTTTTCTATTCCAGTTACGACAAACCAGAGGGGAGCGAACTGAGTGAAATGACGGACCAGCACAAGTTGTATTATCACAAACTTGGGACTTCCCAGTCTGAGGATATTCTCATCTATGGAGGAACCCCGGAAGAAAAACACCGTTATGTGGGAGCCTCTGTAACCGAAGACGGCAGATACCTGTTTATTTCTGCCTCTAAAACCACCTCTGGAAATGTGGCCTTTTTAAAAGATTTAAGCCAAGAAAATAGTCCTTTGCGCCCTGTAGATAAATCGTATTCTACAGATAGTTATCTGCTAGAAGCCCTAGGAGACCAACTTTTTATTGTTACCAACAGTAACGCACCTAATCAAAAAGTAATCACAGTCAATGCAAAGCGTCCAGAAGAAAAGAATTGGAAAGATTTTATTCCCGAAACGGAACATGTTCTTTCTCCTGGTAGCGGGGGAGGATACTTCTTTGCGCGCTACATCGTGGATGTTATCACCCAAGTAGTACAATACAATGCCAAAGGAGACAATATGGGAACCATTGAGCTTCCAGGTATAGGAACTGCAAGAGGTTGGAATGGGACAAAAGAAGAGGAAACACTCTACTACAGTTTTACTAACTACCATTCTCCGGGAGTGCTTTATTCTTACGATCCAAAGACCAAAACCTCTGAGCTTTACTGGAAACCCGAGATCAATTTTAATCCGGACGATTATGTTTCCGAACAGGTTTTCTATACCTCCGCGGATGGAACTCAAGTCCCTATGATCATCACCCGTAAAAAGGGGGTGGAATACAACGGAAAAAACCCAACGATTCTCTACGGTTACGGAGGGTTCAATATTAGTTTACGCCCTTCCTTTAGCATTACCAATGCCGTTTGGATGGAGCAAGGAGGTATCTATGCGGTACCGAACCTCAGAGGAGGTGGAGAATATGGAAAAGCTTGGCACGATGCGGGAACCCAACAGCAAAAACAAAATGTTTTTGACGATTTTATTGCGGCGGCTGAATATTTGATTGAAAACAACATCACCAGCCCGGAATTTCTTGCCATCAGAGGAGGATCTAACGGAGGCTTATTGGTAGGTGCCACCATGACCCAACGTCCCGAACTGATGAAAGTGGCGCTTCCCGCTGTAGGGGTATTGGATATGATCCGTTACCACAAGTTTACTGCAGGCGCAGGGTGGGCCTATGATTATGGAACTGCTGATGATTCCAAAGAAATGTTTGAATACCTAAAAGGCTACTCCCCGGTCCATAATGTTAAAGCTGGAACTATTTATCCTGCTACTTTAGTCACTACAGGAGATCACGACGACCGTGTGGTGCCTGCACATTCATTTAAGTTTGCTGCAGAACTACAAGACAAACAAGAGGGGACAAATCCCGTACTGATTCGTATTGAGACCAATGCAGGTCACGGAGCAGGGACTCCTGTTTCAAAAACAATTGAACAGTATGCAGATATCTTTGGATTTACCCTTTACAATATGGGATTTAAGGTTTTACCACAACAGGTTCAAAATAAAATAAAGGGGTAATTTTTAAAGATGATTCGCAAAGCAAAAGAAACAGATGCCCATGCAATTGCTTTAATCTACAATCATTACATCGTACATTCTACCACCACCTTTGAGGAAAAAGAGGTGAATGGACAACTCATTTTAGAACGCCTCAATAAAAGTAAAAAACACCCGTGGTGGGTTTACGAACAAGAGGGAGTTGTTTTGGGCTATGCTTTTTCCACAAAGTGGAAACCCAGATCTGCTTATCGTTTTACCGTTGAAAGCAGTGTGTATGTTGCACCTAAGCAGCAGCAAAAGGGTATAGGGACTTTACTTTATTCGAAACTTATTAATGCACTTAAAAAGGAAGGGTTTCGAATAATTTTAGCAGGAATTTCTTTGCCCAATGATCAAAGTATTTCCTTTCACGAAAAGTTGGGCTTTCAAAAAGTAGGACAACTTAAATCCGTAGGCTATAAATTCAATAGATGGATCGACGTGGGCTATTGGGAGCTTAAAATTTAGCAACCCCTCTAGTCATCCATAAGGAAACCTTCCATAAATTTTGTGGTGTAATCCCCCTCTACATAGGCAGGGTCACTCATCAATTTTAGGTGAAAGGGAATAGTTGTTTTTACTCCTTCGATAATAAACTCTTCCAATGCACGCTTCATCTTGTTGATGGCACCTTCTCGTGTCTGCGCAGTTGTGATGAGTTTGGCAATCATCGAGTCATAATGCGGCGGAATGACATAACCACTATATACATGGGTGTCCAAACGAATACCGTGTCCTCCGGGGAAGTGCATCGTTGTGATCACCCCTGGACTGGGTCTAAAATCGTTGTCAGGGTCCTCAGCATTGATACGGCATTCAATGGAGTGCAATTTTGGGAAGTAATTTTTACCTGAAATCTTCTCTCCAGCAGCCACTTTAATCTGTTCACAGATCAAATCAAAATCGATGACCTGCTCCGTAATGGGATGTTCTACTTGGATACGTGTATTCATCTCCATAAAGTAAAAATTCCGATGTTTGTCCACCAAAAATTCAATAGTTCCTGCACCCTCGTACTTGATGAATTCAGTGGCTTTGACGGCCGCTTCTCCCATTTTTTCTCTCAGTTCTGGAGTCATATATGGAGAAGGGGTTTCTTCGGTTAGTTTTTGATGGCGGCGCTGAATGGAGCAATCCCGTTCCGAAAGATGACACGCCTTTCCTGTAGAATCACCCACCACTTGTATCTCGATATGACGGGGTTCTTCAATAAGTTTTTCCATATACATACCGTCATTTCCAAAAGCAGCAGCAGCTTCTTGCCGTGCGCTATTCCATGCTTTTTCTAAATCTTCAGGCTTCCATACCGCCCGCATTCCTTTTCCACCACCACCGGCAGTTGCTTTTAACATGACGGGATAACCTACCTCTACAGCTAATTTCTTTGACTCTTCAAAGGAATCGATAATTCCCTCTGACCCAGGAATGGTGGGTACACCTGCGGCTTGCATAGTTGCTTTTGCCGAGGCTTTATCTCCCATTTGATTGATCATAGACGGAGAAGCACCAATAAATTTGATTTTGTGTTCTTCACAAATTTCAGAAAATTTCGCATTTTCAGACAAAAACCCATATCCTGGATGGATGGCATCGGCATTAGTGATTTCTGCAGCGGCAATGATATTTGCCATTTTTAAATACGATTCACTGCTGGGTGCTGGGCCTATACAAACCGCTTCATCTGCAAAGCGTACATGAAGACTGTCTGCGTCTGCTTTAGAATACACAGCAACGGTTTTGATGCCCATTTCTTTACAGGTACGTATGATTCGCATCGCGATTTCACCGCGATTGGCAATTAAGATTTTATTAAACATACTAAAATGTTAGGCAGGGTTAATCACAAATAGAGGTTGATCAAATTCAACGGGTGAGGCATCGTCAACTAAAATCTTTACTACGGTACCACTTACTTCAGATTCAATCTCGTTAAAGAGTTTCATCGCTTCAATGACACAGAGAACATCCCCTTCTTTGATGGTATCTCCCACTTCCACAAAAGCGGGCTTCTCAGGAGCCGATTTTCTATAAAAGGTTCCAATGATGGGTGATTTGATCGTAATCAAATGGTCATCATTATCTTGTTTTTCTTCTTTTTTAGGAGCTTCTTCCGCGGGAGAAGGAACGGGAGGAGCAGCAAGGACCGCTGGAGCAGGAGCAGCTTGAAGCTGATGAACCAAGCCACTGGACTCAATTTGAACAGGATCGGACCCTGTTTTGATTGTAATTTTGATGTCTTCCATCTCTAGCTTGACCTCTTGAGCTCCAGATTTTGCAACAAATTTGATTAGATTTTGAATGTCTTTAATATCCATAGAGTATTTGATTTTGATTTAATAGGCCCAGGTGAGATGTGCAGCTCCCCAGGTAAATCCACCGCCAAAAGCAGTGAAAACGAGTTTGTCTCCTTTTTTAAATTTAGTTTCGTAATCGTTTAATAATAGCGGAAGGGTAGCCGCTGTTGTATTTCCATAGTATTCAATATTCATCAATACTTTTTCTTCCTTGAGATTTAATCGCTTTGCAGTTGCAGCGATGATTCGTTTATTGGCTTGGTGAGGGACCAAGTAGTCTA
>CAXGYE010000057.1:0-7382 GCA_964013865.1 uncultured Flavobacteriaceae bacterium | reverse complement strand
TGGACCGGGAATATTGTAAACATGTTTAGCCGAGGCATATCGCTAATCATCACCTTTGAATGATTGTACTCCTCTAAAAATTTCACTTAAAAAAATAGCTGTAGCCGTTGCAACATTTAAACTCTCAGCCCCCTGACCTGAACGTAAGTTAGGTATTGCTATTTTGGCCACTAGTAGTTCATTTACTGCCTCTGAAAGGCCATGCGATTCGCTTCCAAAAACATAGGTTGCTGCTTTAGGAAGTTGGGTCTGATACAAGGACTTCCCCGCGCCATCAGCACCAAATATAGGTTTTTCTAAAGCTGTGAGACAGGATGCGAGACTCGTTTCGTAGCGACAAGAAACTCGTGCAATAGAACCCATGGAAGCCTGCACAACTTTGGGATTGAAACAATCTACGGTTTCTGCACTACAAATCAATTCATCCACTCCAAACCAATCACAAAGGCGGAGGATGGTACCTAAATTTCCAGGATCTCCTACTCCGTCCACAGCAAGGGTGATGGGTGATGGTGGAACAATAGTAGATTCAGGAATCTCAAAAACACCTAAAAAAGGACTCGGAGTTTTAAAATGAGTAATCTGCTTCATGGTTTTCAAATCCACGGGAACGGCTTGGGGATGAAAGTGGTCTTTCTGGGAAAATAAAGAACTACATTTCCAATTTGAGGCGAGCAATTCTTCTACAACTTTAGTCCCCTCAGCGACAAAAAGACCAAACTTCTGTCGGTATTTTTTTTGTTTTAATTGGAGGATTTGTTTCTGTTGACTCTTACTGACCATAAAAATGACTTATTTTTGAAGCTATAAACAAGTTTCGTGTATCGCCTCCTTACAAAATTAATCATTCTCCTTGTCATCAGCCTAATTTTGGGTGCTTGTTCTGGTACACGTGCATTTAAAAATCAAAGCCCTACTATCGAACGCAACGAAGTCTATGAAGCCGCGCGTTTGTCAAAAAATAATCCGGTAAACTTTATTATCACCACTCCTTCAAATAAAAAGTTTCTAGGAATTCCCATAGGGAAAATTCTTTATGAAACAGCACACCCAAACCCCAAAGGCCAGTTTGAAATGTGGCTCAAGAAAAAGGAAAACAGACAAAAACACTTGGAAAAGTGGATTTCACAAAAGCAAATTGATGCTTTGAGCACGTACGGAGAAAAATTTAATGCATGGCTAAAAAAAACAGGAGAACCTCCAGCAGTTTTGGACAGTACGGCAGTCGAAGTTTCTAAAAAAAGAATCGTTCAGTATTATAAAAATTTGGGATATTACGATGTCGAAGTCAGTACCAATACCAAGGAAATAGACAGCCAAAAACTCATTTTAAAATACCAGATTCAGCCGAATAAAAAATACCTTATTGATTCCATCACCGCTGCAATAGAATCCTCCCAACTTGAACGCTTGTATGTAGAAAACCGAGAAGATCAAATCATTCAAGAAGGTGCCCCTTTTGAAATCAACAAATTTGAAGAGGAAAGAGAACGCTTGTTTTTACTTTTTAGAAACAATGGGATTTATAATTTTCAACAAAACAGTATCCAGTTTACCGCAGCCATAGACAGTACGGGAAAAGATTTAAAGATACCTGTTACGATTCGAATCGAAGACATCCAACAACGGATCAATGATACACTTGTAAAAATTCCCTATACTCAATTCAAAATCAAGGATATTGACGTATATATTGACAATTTGGATTCTGAAACTAGCCTTTCTCAATTTACCGATTCATTGGCTTTTAAAGATATCACACTTTACAGCAAAGGAGCTCTAAAATATCGTCCCAAGGCGATCCACTCTGGGATTTCAATTCAACTTGAGGATTTGTACAGTGATGAAGATCGGAATTTAACTTACCGTTATTTTACCAATCTGAAAAATTTTAAATATCCCAGTATCAATTACACCCCAATAGCTGGAGAAAAAGAGGCATTGAAGGCTACCATTTTATTGACTCCAAGGGAGCGATTTTCATTGGGGTTTGATCTGGATTTATCGCATTCGAATATTCAAGATTTTGGTATTGGTTTGGGTGGAGGTTTGGGAATACGAAATGTATTCCGAGGGGCAGAACTTTTGGAAATAAATCTAAAAAATACCCTGGGAGCCTCTAGAGACATTGCCCAGAGTGGGGATCAATTTTTTAATCTTTTTGAACTTGGAGCTGATGTTAAATTAAGTGTTCCCCGACTGCTTCTCCCTTTTAGTAAAAAAGACTGGATACCTCCCACCATGGCACCAAAAACTGAGCTTATATTGGGAACCAGCCTTCAAGAAAATATTGGTTTGGACAAGCAATTTTTTAAAGGGACCTATCAGTTTGATTGGCAACCCACAGTGAGAAAAAGAATACAGTTCAAATGGATCGATCTCGAATTTGTAAACAACAGAAATTTATCCAATTACTTCAATGTCTATCGAAACTCCTACGACCGCCTAAATCGAATTGCACTAGATTACAATACAGATCCAAACAGCTTAGATTCTTCAGGAAATTTGGTAATTCCAGAGGGGACAAGCCAATTTATTGCCGCTGTACTAAATAACGAAACACCCCTAGACATAGAGGATGAAGCTTTTAAAACGGTTAACACCGTCAAAGAACGCCTGGACCGACTTACGGCGAACAACCTAATCTTAGGCTCCTCGTTCAGTATAAACTTTAATAGTCAAGAAAGTATTTTCGACAATACCTTTTATCAACTGCGATGGAAATTGGATTGGGTAGGTACCCTTTTAAACCAATTTTTAAAAACTATTAATTCCAATCAAAATGAGTTGGGTCAAAATATTCTAGGCGGAGTGAGCCCCTCCCAATACATTAAGACGGAGTTAGACTACATCAAACACTGGTCGTTAGGCAGGGAGCGGGTCTTCGCATTTCACGCCTTTACAGGAATCGCTTTGCCTTTTGGAAATGCTACGAACATCCCTTTTGCCCGATCGTATTTCTCAGGGGGAGCGAATGACAATAGGGCTTGGAAAGCGTATAAACTAGGTCCCGGTAGCAGTAGTAACATCAATGAATTTAACGAAGCTAATTTTAAGTTGGCCTTTAATCTGGAATACCGTTTTCCCATTACAGGTCCTTTGAAAGGAGGGCTCTTTATCGATTTGGGAAATGTGTGGAACCTATGGGATGATATCGAAGATCCAAAAATGAAATTTGAAGGTTTGGAAGACCTCTCTGAAATTGCTATTGGCTCAGGATTTGGACTGCGTTATGATTTTGATTTTTTTGTCTTCCGCTTTGATACGGGTTTCAAAACCTATAATCCAGCGCTTCCCTTAGAGCAACGCTGGTGGACGGAATACAATTTTAAAAATGCCGTTTTTAATATCGGGATCAATTATCCATTCTAAAATCAAAATAGTTTCTATTTTTGCATCAAACCAAAATTGATGAATCATTCTATCCCTTCTGGTGTACTCACTGGAACCCAAGTGCAAGAAGTCTTTAAACTTGCCAAAGCAAAAGCTTTTGCCCTTCCCGCAGTAAATGTAATTGGCAGTAACAGCATCAATGCTGTGTTGGAAACCGCTGCTACTTTAAACAGCCCAGTAATTATTCAATTTTCTAATGGAGGGGCTCAATTCAATGCTGGAAAAGGCCTTTCAAACGAAGACCAAAAAGCAGCTATTGCAGGAGCCATTGCTGGAGCAAAACACGTCCACGAACTGGCAGAAGCCTACGGAGCTACCGTTATTTTACATACTGACCATTGTGCGAAAAACCTTCTCCCGTGGATTGATGGATTGTTAGACGCTAGCGAAACATACTACCAACAACACGGTAAGTCTTTGTTCAGCTCGCACATGATTGATCTTTCCGAAGAACCCATAGAAGAAAATATCAGCATTTGTAAAAGCTATCTAGAGCGCATGTCCAAAATGGAAATGACTTTAGAAATCGAATTGGGAATTACTGGTGGAGAAGAAGACGGTGTGGACAATAGCGATGTAGATGCTTCTAAACTTTACACCCAACCCGAAGAAGTAGCTTACGCTTTTGAAGAATTGAGCAAGGTGAGTTCTCAATTTACTGTAGCGGCAGCCTTTGGAAATGTTCACGGAGTTTACAAACCTGGGAATGTTAAACTAACGCCTAAAATTCTGAAGAATTCTCAAGAGTATATTTCAGATAAATACCAACTTCCAAAAAACACGGTTGACTTTGTTTTCCACGGCGGTTCTGGATCTACCCAAGCAGAAATTGAGGAATCTATAGGCTATGGCGTAATCAAAATGAACATTGATACCGACCTTCAATTTGCCTTTACAGAAGGAATTCGAGATTATATGAATGACCAGGTAGAGTACCTTAGAAACCAAATCGGAAATCCCGAAGGCGCTGACCAACCCAACAAAAAACACTACGATCCCAGAAAGTGGCTTCGCCTGGGTGAAGAAACGTTTAAAACGCGTTTAAAAAAGGCGTTTGAAGACTTAAATAATGTAAATACGCTCTAATTTTCATTTATTTTTATCTTTGATTAAAAGGGACATATGAGTTGGTTTAAAAGAAGCGAAAAAGGAATTCATACCAAGACGGAAGAAAAAAAGGACATCCCTAAAGGACTTTGGTATCAAACCCCTACAGGTAAAATTATTGAAGCCAAAGAACTTGCTGAAAATAAATATGTCAGTCCAGAAGACGACTACCACGTTCACATAGGCAGCAAGGAGTACTTTGAAATTCTTTTTGATGACAATGAATTTGTGGAACTCAATGAGAAACTAAAATCCAAGGATTTTTTAAAGTTCGAAGACTCCAAAAAATACAGCAACCGTCTCAAGGACGCTTATCAAAAAACGGGGCTTCATGACGCCATACGAACAGCAGTAGGCCCTTCCAAAAGTAAAAAACTAGTCCTTGCCTGTATGGACTTTCGTTTTATCGGAGGTTCTATGGGGTCTGTAGTGGGAGAGAAAATTGCTCGTGCCGCGGACTATGCGATCAAACACAAACTCCCTTTGATCATTATTTCCAAATCCGGAGGGGCACGGATGATGGAATCGGCAACCTCCTTGATGCAAATGGCCAAAACTTCAGCAAAATTAGCGCAGCTCGCCGAAGCAAAATTACCCTACATTTCTCTCTGTACGGATCCCACCACAGGAGGAACTACCGCATCCTACGCGATGTTGGGGGACATCAATATCGCAGAACCAAAAGCCTTGATCGCGTTTGCAGGACCCCGAGTGGTGAAAGACACCACGGGAAAAGAATTGCCCGAGGGCTTCCAAACCAGTGAATTTCAATTGGAAAAAGGCTTTTTAGACTTTATCTCACATCGAAATGACCTCAAAGATAAAATCAATTTGTATATCGATTTAATTCTAAATCAGCCTGTTCGAAAATAATTTCATCCTTATTTGATTGAAATTAATTGGTTTACATTTCTTTAATTGTATCTTTGCCGCTCGTTAAAATAACGAATACATAAAAATCATTAAAATTAATATTGGCATGTACAATTCAAAAGAAGTTACAGAAAGTATCTTTAAAAAGCACGGAAAGTCTGAAAAAGACACAGGCTCTCCTGAGGGACAAATCGCCCTCTTTACCCACCGAATTCAACATTTATCGGATCACCTAAAATCAAATCGTAAAGATTTTAACACGGAACGTTCCTTGGTTCGTTTGGTAGGAAAACGCAGAAGTCTCCTGGATTATTTAAAATCCAAAGACATTGAGCGTTATAGAAGTATTGTAAAAGAATTAGGTTTACGTAAGTAATCCAGAAAACCCTAAAGTTATACTGAATCTTAGTTTTTCATTGGTTGCGACAACACACAACAGAAGTTTTAACCAAAAAATGAAAAATGATTCCAAAAACATTTACCCAAGAAATCCGTCTTGAAGACGGAAGAACCATTACCCTAGAAACGGGGAAACTAGCCAAACAAGCCGATGGTTCTGTAGTGGTTCGTATGGGCAACTGTATGCTCCTAGCTACAGTAGTTTCCGCTAGAACTGCTAGTCCAGTAGACTTTCTACCCCTGACAGTAGATTACCGCGAAAAATTTGCCGCTGCCGGAAGATTCCCAGGAGGGTTCTTTAAAAGAGAAGCCCGTCCTAGTGATCAAGAGGTTCTCACCATGCGATTGGTAGACCGCGTATTACGCCCTCTTTTCCCTAGTGACTATCACGCTGAAACGCAAGTCATGATCCAATTGATGTCTCATGATGACCAAGTAATGCCCGACGCGCTAGCAGGCTTAGCCGCTTCTACAGTGATTCAACTTTCTGATATTCCTTTCGAATATCCTATCTCCGAAGTACGGGTAGCCCGCGTAGACGGAATGTTTGTTATAAACCCGAGCAAAGAACAACTCGCTGGGTCGGATATAGACATTATGATTGGTGCAAGTGAAGATTCTGTGGCCATGGTTGAAGGTGAATTTGATGAAATTTCTGAGGAAGAAATGCTCGATGCAATCGCTTTTGGACACGAAGCAATTAAAGATCAAATTCGTGCTCAAGTTGCTTTAGCAGAAGCCGCAGGAAAAAAAGAAACCCGCACCTACGAAGAAGAAGATGCAGATGCGGAATTACAAAAAGAAGTCATTGAAGCTACCTATCAGAGCTTTTATGACATCGCTAAAAAAGCACTCTCCAAAGGAGAACGTTCTGAACAATTTTCTGAAATCAAAGAAAACTACATCTCAAAGTTTTCTGAAGAAGAGCTAGAAGAAAAAGGAGCGTTAATCTCCCGATACACCAAAGAAGCACAAAAGAAAGCGGTTCGTGACTTAGTATTGAATGAAGGTGCTCGTTTAGACGGAAGAAAAACAACAGACATTCGACCTATATGGTGTGAAGTGGATTACCTTCCTTCTGTACACGGTTCTTCTATTTTTACGCGGGGAGAAACGCAAGCTTTAGCCACAGTAACCCTTGGAACATCCAGGGAAGCCAATATCATCGATCTACCGACAGAGCAAGGGGAAGAACGCTTCTATCTGCATTATAACTTCCCTCCTTTTTCAACAGGTGAAGCACGACCCTTACGCGGAACATCAAGACGCGAAGTAGGTCATGGAAACTTAGCACAACGTGCATTGAAAAAAGTAGTCCCTGCGGACAGTCCCTATACCATCCGTGTCGTGTCTGAGGTTTTAGAATCTAATGGTTCGTCATCTATGGCCACTGTTTGTGCAGGAACCATGGCATTGATGGATGCTGGAGTTCAAATTAATAAACCCGTTTCTGGAATTGCAATGGGATTGATTACGGAAGGCGAAAAATATGCTGTATTATCCGACATTCTAGGAGATGAAGATCACCTAGGAGATATGGATTTTAAAGTCACTGGAACAGCCGACGGAATCACAGCGTGTCAAATGGACATCAAAATAAAAGGTTTGCG
>CAXGYE010000056.1:0-7486 GCA_964013865.1 uncultured Flavobacteriaceae bacterium | reverse complement strand
TTTAGATGTCATTTTTTTTATTGAAGTGGGGCTCTTATTTCTAACAAAAAAAGTAAAAAAAAAGAGGCTTTAAAAAAGCCTCTTTTATAAATTAACCTCCGAAATCATCGAAGCGAACGTTTTCTGGTGGAACTCCAAAGTCCTCTGCCATGCGTTCAATTGCTTGATTCATCAAGGGTGGGCCACAGAAATATACTTCAATGTCTTCTGGGGCATCGTGTGTTGTGAGATATTGATCAATAACCACCTGATGTACAAAGCCTGTAAAGCCGTCTCCCTCAGAGTCTAGATTTGCTTTTTCCTTCCAATTATCCTCTTCTACGGGTTCGGATAATGCGATGTAGAATTTAAAATTTGGATAGTCTTTTTCCAAAGCCCTAAAGTGGTCTACATAGAACAATTCTCTCTTCGAACGACCCCCGTACCAGAAAGTCACCTTGCGTCCTGTCTGTAGAGTTCTAAATAATTCGTATAAATGTGAACGCATGGGAGCCATTCCTGCACCCCCACCTACATAAAGCATTTCTGAATCAGATTCATTTATAAAGAACTCGCCATAAGGACCTGAAATGGTCACTTTATCTCCTGGTTTTTTTGAGAAGATATACGAAGAGGCGACTCCGGGATTGACATCCATCCAATCGTTTTTTGAACGGTCAAAGGGAGGAGTAGCAATTCGAACATTCAACATAATTTCTTTTCCTTCTGCAGGGAAAGAGGCCATGGAATAAGCGCGTTCTACCGTTTCTGCATTTTTCATCACCAACGGCCAAAGCTTAAATTTGTCCCATTCCAATTTGAATTTATCGGGTTCACCAGGATGTTCTTCGGGGTGTGCAGAGATATCAATATCATCGAATTTGACCTCGCATTGGGGAATTTCAATTTGAATATACCCTCCCGCTTTGTAGTCCATTTCCTCAGGAATTTTAACTACAAATTCTTTTATAAATGAGGCCACATTCCAATTACGAACTACGGTAGCCTCGTATTTTTTGATTCCGAAAACTTCTTCAGGAACCTGAATGACCATATCCTCTTTTACTTTTACCTGACAGCCTAGACGCCATCCTTCAGCGACTTCTTTTCTCGAAAAATGTGGTGCTTCAGTAGGTAAAATTTCTCCTCCTCCTTCTAATACCTGACATTTACACTGGATACAAGTTCCACCACCACCGCATGCGGAGGGCAGAAAGATTTTATTATTTCCCAGCGTACTCAAAAGTGTACTTCCAGAAGAAACCTCCACTTGATTGTCTCCATTAATCTGAAGTGAAACAGGACCAGAAGGCAATAATTTTGCTTTGGCTCCCAAAAGCATTCCAACCAATAAAAAAGTGATGGTCAAAAAGACGACGATACTCGCAATAACAACTGTATACTCCATTCTTAAATTATAATTTAATTCCCATAAAACTCATAAAACCTAACGCCATAAGCCCCGTTATAATAAAGGTAATACCTAAACCACGAAGGGGAGCAGGGACGTTAGAGTACGTAATTTTTTCACGAATGGCAGCAATGGCTAAAATCGCCAAGAGCCATCCAATTCCTGAACCGAATCCGTAAACCGCAGATTCTGCAACTCCAGAAAAATCTTTTTGTTGCATAAACAGTGAACCTCCCAATATGGCACAGTTTACCGCAATAAGTGGAAGAAAAATCCCCAAGGCTCCGTATAGTGCGGGTGCAAATTTTTCAACAATCATCTCAACCAACTGAACCATAGAAGCGATCACAGCGATAAACATGATAAAACTCAAAAAACTCAGATCCAACTCCGCATAGGAGGAGTTTAACCAAGCCAATGCCCCGGGTCGAAGCAGATAGGTGTCCAGTAAAAAGTTGATCGGTACCGTAATCGCCAAAACGAAGATAACCGCAAGCCCTAAACCTACTGCTGTTTTTACCGTTTTAGAAACGGCTAAATAAGAACACATCCCTAAGAAATAGGCAAAAATCATGTTCTCAATAAAGATACTTTTTACAAATAAATTTAAATATGCTTCCATGATTAGTTCTTTTCGATTAGGGTTCGGTTTCTGTAGCGTTGCACCCAAATAATGAGTCCTACCGTAATCAAAGCCATAGGCGACAATAACATCAAGCCGTTGTTAACATAACCCATCTCATAAAGGGCATCTGGGATTACTTGATATCCAAATAATTTTCCTGAACCGAACAACTCTCTAAAAAAAGCCACTAAAATGAGGATGAATCCATAACCTGCGGCGTTACCAATCCCATCTAGGAAGGATTTCCAAACCCCATTTCCTAGGGCAAAAGCTTCTAAGCGTCCCATCACGATACAGTTGGTAATAATCAATCCGATAAAAATGGAAAGCTCTTTACTTACGTCATAGGCAAATGCGCGTAGCACTTGGTCAACCAAAATCACCATGGAGGCAACGACGACCAATTGCACGATAATTCGGATCCGGTTAGGGATTAAATTTCTGAGTAAAGAGATGATGACGTTACTAGCAGCCATGACCGCCATAACGGAGATACTCATCACCACGGCAGGTTTTAATTGTACTGTAATGGCTAAAGCAGAACAGATTCCCAAAACTTGAACGGTTATGGGATTGTTGTCGTCCATAGGGTCTGACAATAACTTCCGATTCTTTTTAGAAAAGAGCGGTTCTTTCTCTTTATTGACAAAGAGAACTGTAGGAGTCTCTTCGGTAGTGGATTTATTTTCTTCCATTCGTCTAGTTGTTTGATGCAACAGTATTCTCTTTCGCTTGGAGATAAGGCAAATAATGAGTTAGGCGCTCGAGGATCATGTCAGTCACACCATCACCCGTAATGGTAGCACCAGAAATCGCATCTACTTCGTGATCGTCTTTGTCTAAATCTTTTGGGTCATTATTCGTTTTGGAAACGTTGATACCCACGAGATTACCCTTGGTGTCAAATACTTTTTCTCCCAAAAAACGATCCTGAAACCATTGCTGGGTAATCTCTGCTCCCAGTCCGGCTGTTTCTCCTGTGTGATCAAATACGGCTCCTTTAATTGTATTTTTGTCTTCTTCCAAAGCAATGTAACCCCAGATGGCATTCCAAAGTCCCGCTCCGCGAAGAGGGATAATGTAGTACTTTTCTCCTTCCACTTCTGCTTCATACATTGGGAAACGCTGATCAGATTTGGGTTTTTTCAGTTCGTTATTCAATTTAATTTCAAACGCACTTACTTCAGCATCCACAGCTCCAGATTGAGTAAGGGACAGTTCTGCGGTAATGTACTCACGGTACAATTTTTCTGCTTCTTCTCTGTCGGACTCTATCCCAATGGTTGCCAAAATATTTTGCATTTTTTCTTTTCTCACATTAGCATTTTGGAGGTCTTTTAGTGAACTCGCTGTAAAAGCCAACGAAGAAGCGACTACCAATACCATAAGGGTAGCGAATAAAAAGGTGTATGCGTTGCTATCTCGATTCATTTTTTAGGCAGTTTTAAGTTCTTGTGTGGCAGCGGCCCAACGTTTTTTACGCATTTTAATGTTTCCATTTACGACGTAGTGATCTATGGTAGGGGCAAAAACATTCATCAATAAGATGGCAAGCATTACTCCTTCCGGATAGGCGGGATTAAAGACGCGTATCATAATACAGAAAATACCGACTAAAAATCCGTAAATCCATTTTCCTTTGGTAGTTTGTGCTGCAGAGACAGGGTCTGTTGCCATAAATACAATTCCAAAAGCAAATCCTCCTACTACCAGATGATTCATCCATGAAAAACTCATCAATTCGTTGGCTCCCCAAAGGTTAAAGAGTAGGCCCATAAAGGCAGCTCCTAAAATTCCACCTGTGATAATACGCCAACTTCCTACCCCTGTTAAGATTAAAATCAAAGCTCCTACAGCTACAAAAAGAGTGGACGTTTCAGCTATGGAACCCGGGATGGATCCTTGAAACATTTCCATCATGGAGTAGTTTACCTCACCCCCAGCAGCAAGCGTTCCCAATATGGTTTCCCCAGAAATTGCATCTACATTACCCGCTTCTGAAACCCATACTTTATTTCCCGACATATAGGTAGGGTAAGCAAAAAATGCAAAGGCACGTGCAGTTAATGCCGGGTTTAAAATATTCATTCCCGTTCCACCAAAAGCTTCTTTTGCTACTAATACTGCAAAAGCGGTTGAAATTCCAACCATCCAAAGCGGGATATCTACAGGCATAATCATGGGAATGAGGAGCCCTGTGACCAAATAGCCTTCATTGACTTCGTGCCCGCGGTAAACGGCAAATCCAAATTCGATAGAGAGCCCTACAACGTAAGAAACAATGATCATCGGAACAATCTTCCAAGCACCGTGAATAAAAGCATCCAAGAAGGTAAATGGTGTCTCTGTCTGAATGTAGTACTGATAGCCGGTATTGTAAATTCCATAAATCAAAGCGGGCAACAAGGCAATGATTACCGTTACCATGGTGCGCTTTAAATCTACAGCATCGCGAATATGAGCTCCTTTTTTTGTAGTGTGATTCGGGACAAATAGAAACGTGTCAAACGCATTGATCGCTGGAGCAAATTTTTCAAATTTCTGTCCTTTGCCGAAAGGCTTTTTTAAATTGTCTAAACTTTTTCTAAGAAAATTCATAGTTGTTTTATTATCCTACTTCATTAATCATTAATTCAATCCCTTGACGGATGATCTCTTGGGCTTCTAATTTGGATGTATTGGCATATTCCACCAATCCAAAGTCTTCAGGAACAACCTCGTAAATTCCCAAAGCTTCCATCTTTTCTATGTCTTCTATCATGCAGGCTTTTATGAGTTGCATGGGATAAATCTCCAAGGGAAATATCTTTTCCATTTCACCCGTAACGACCAAGGCGCGTTCTTCACCATTGAGGTTAGTGTCTACATCAAACCCTTTCCGATTGAAAAGCCTGGAAAAAGAGGTGTTGGACAAACTCAAAATATTGTTATCCTTAAAGGGCAACCATCCAAACATACGGTAGTTGTTTCCTTCTGGAATTACCGACACTAAATTGTTATAATATCCTAAGTACCCAGAAAGATCAGCTTGAGCACCCGTTAGTACATCTCCATTGATAATACGTACATACTCCTGATTGAGCCCTACTTTTTCTAAAAAAGGAGCCAATGCAGATCCAATAAGCGTTTTAAAGTAAACGGGATTGTCCACAGCGTTTCCAGAAACAGCTATTGTTCGTTGAGGAGAAAAAGTACCCGTACTTATAAATCTCCCTAGGTTTGCAACATCCTCAGCATTGACTGTCCAAACGCGTTCTCCCATGTTTAGGGGCGTAATATTTTGTATGTGTAAACTCAAATTCCCCGCAGGATGTGGCCCCTCAACAGTGTAGTACTGCACTCCCTCTACTGTTTGAAAATATCCCATCTGGACTTTATCTGTTCCCAAAAATATAGGCTGATCTACTAGTTTGTTGAGCAAATCAATTCCCAATTGAAATTCCTTCTGGTCATCTTTTAGCACAAAGCGAAGATCTTCACTCAGTGGGTTCGTTTTGACTGTATTGACAAAAATGGCTTTTGGTGTATCATCGGGATTTGCGATGATACCGTAAGGACGCTGATGAATAAAAGGCCAATTACCGCTCTCCATCAATAGGGCCTTCAGTTGCTCCCGATCCATTTTTTCCCAACCCTGAACAGAATGGGATACGGATTTTTGTGTTTTGGAAGCCGCTATGCAAATTCTTTCAATTTTTCGTTTGGGACCCCGCTCAATAGCAGTTATTGTACCCGAAACAGGGGAAACAAATTTGATATCTGGATTTTTTTTACTGAAGAAGATCGGAGTACCTGCCTCAACTTGTGCTCCTTCTTTACAAATAAGCTTGGGGATGGTTCCAAAAAAATCATCAGGGTTTAGGGCAAAAGTGGTCGCTGAAGTTGTGTTTTCAAGTCTTTTTTCAGCTTTGCCTTTAATGTTCAGATTCGCGCCTCTGTGGGGTCGAATTCTTTTTATCACTTCCATTAAAAATCTAATTCTAAAATCCTTCAAATTTACTAACTATACAGCTTTGGAGAAAACAAATAATAAGGGAAATAGTCTATTTATACTCATTCTAAATAGCTGTTTAAGCTTTTTATATCTAAAGATCTGATTTGGTCAACACAAACTGAACATTTACATTTACTTCTAATGAAAAAGGGTACATACATTTATTGTCTAATTGGAAAGTATATCTTTTTATGGATTGGGGTCAGTCTAATTCAGATTACTTCGATGAAGGCCCAGGAAGTATTTGAATATGCGCCGCCTGAACACATCAAATCTATCCAATTTTATGGAGCCGAAAACACAGAGAATTTTCCTTTAGTGGCCTTGGGTGAAAAAATTAATTTACTTTTTGATGACCTCAGGGGTAATGAAGCAGATTATTACTATAAAATAAAACACTTTAACCACAACTGGACACCTTCTGCTCTTTTTCAGAATGAATATCTAGTGGGTTATGACAACCTTCGAATTGACAATTACAACACTTCGTTCAACACCCTGCAAACCTACACTCATTATCGTTTGCAACTCCCCAATGAAGAGGTTCAGTTTAAAGTCTCAGGAAATTATCTTTTAGAAATTTATGACACGTATGATACGCTGGTTTTTTCCAGAAGATTTTGTCTTTTTGAAGAGCAAGCGAGTGTTCAAACAGCGGTTTACAGACCGCAAAACATGAATCGATTCAATACCCATCAATCCCTACATTTTTCAATCACACCCTACCAAGGGGTTTTTAGAAATCCTGAACAAACAGTCGTTGTGCATTTGCTTCAAAACAGACAATGGGATTCCAACCTCACAGGACTAAAGCCTCAATATTTTTCAGGGAGCACTTTAGAGTATCGCTATGAGGCTCCTACACAATACGAAGGGGGGAACGAATTTTATTTTTTTGATACAAAAGACCTCAGGGTGACAAGCCCAAACATCAGTTATATCGAAAAGAACCAGGTTTATGAAACCTATTTGAACTTAGATGTTTCACTCCTCAATACGCCGTATACGTTTGCCCCTGACATTAATGGGGGATTTCAAATTAGAAACATCATGAGACCCGGAAATCCAAATATCGAGGCGGATTACAGCTTTGTACACTTTAGTCTGGCTGCTGATTTTGAGCTTAATGGAGAAGAAATATACATTTACGGTAGCTTTAACAATTATCATCTCAGCGATGCCAATCGAATGTATTACAATCCTTCCTTAGAGATTTACGAAGGGGTATTGCTTTTAAAGCAAGGTTTTTACAATTATAAATATGTGACAAAACAAGGAAACTTTCTCAATAAAAACGCTCTAAGCGGAACACATGCGCTTACTGAAAACGATTATTTAGTCTTAGTTTACTACAGAACTATTGGAGCCCAATACGATGCTTTGATTGGGATTGGAAGAACAAATTCTTTTGAATTGCAAAATTAACTTTTCATTTCTGTTAAAATCACGTTTTTTTTGTATCTTTAATCTTCAATTT
>CAXGYE010000055.1:0-7537 GCA_964013865.1 uncultured Flavobacteriaceae bacterium | reverse complement strand
AAATAAATTACCCCAAGAAGCATTAGACACGATTCAGTCCCTGGAATCTGCGCACGATACCCAATTGGGTTCTTTTAAAATTATGGCTCCTTCAGCACTTTTCCGATTAGAAAAAACTGATGATCCTTTGTTGTTTGTGCCTCTAGGCAAGGACTATTACTACCTTGTTCACAAATGGGGAAATGACTTACATCCTTTGCGTAAAGTGTTGATGTGGCCCTTTAAGAATATATGGAACTTGATGCTGGCTGTTTTTGCCTTCAGTTGGATCCTAACCGAATTGACTCCCATGGGATTGTTCACACGAACCCCAGACAGCTCTTCCTATTGGATGTTGTTGTTCTTTATGTTTAAAGCCGTTGCCTCTGTAGTACTGTACTTTGGTTTTGCATTAGGGAAAAACTTCAATCCTGCGATTTGGAACAATCGCTACAACAAGGCCTAAAAACAAATTCACAATGTCCCAAACTTCCTACATAAAATTATTTGTCGGTCCGCAGATGCAGGTCCTGAAAATTTCCAGTGCTTTAAGTGAAGTTAAAATCATTCCTGTAATTAAAGATCGTGCAGAATCTGCTCGTCTTGCTGGGTTTGGTTCTTTTTCACGAGATCAAGAAATCTGGGTTCATCCTGACGAAAAAGAAAAGGCGGAAGAAATTTTAAAAGTGCTTTCGGTTTAAATTAGTTTTCCTAAATTTAGATCGAAACATTTGATTTAAACAACCCATGCAATTCATTATTTTTATTGCCTTTACCCTACTTGTCGGGGTAATCGCCTATTTAGCCACACGCAATACGAACGAAAATTCAGAAGACGGGTATTTCTTAGGAGGTAGAAGTTTAACCGCTCCCGTTATTGCTGCTTCATTGCTTTTAACCAATTTATCAACGGAACAGTTAGTCGGGCTAAACGGCTCTGCTTTTAATGAAGGTATTCTAGTAATGGCCTGGGAAACCCTAGCCGCAATCGCTATGGTTGTCACCGCGACCCTATTACTTCCGCGCTATCTCAAAGGAGGCCTTACCACGATTCCTCAATTTTTAGAACGTCGATACGACACGGCAACCAAATCCATCACTTCAGGACTCTTCCTCAGCGGCTATGTAGTCGTGTTGTTGCCAATCGTCTTGTATTCTGGAGCTGTAGCAATCATTGGAATGTTTGATTTGACCTCTCTCTTTAATCTGAGTCAAGGTACTACCCTAGTTGTTACCGTTTGGTCAATTGGACTGATCGGCTCCGTCTATGCTATTTTTGGCGGACTAAAGGCCGTTGCGGTTTCCGATACTGTCAATGCTGTCGGACTGCTTATTGGTGGATTGATGATCCCTATTTTTGGATTAATGTATTTGGGAGATGGAAGTCTTTTTTCTGGTATTGAAACCTTGTACGCGAATGATCCTTCCAAATTCAATGCAATTGGAAGTGATACTTCGGCCATACCCTTCAGCACCTTGTTTACGGGGATGGTTTTAGTGCAGCTATTTTATTGGGGAACCAATCAGGCGATCATCCAAAGAGCCTTGGCTGCAAAAAACTTAGTTGAAGGTCAGAAAGGATTGATCATTGCAGCCTTTGTAAAAATCTTAGGCCCTATAATTGTGGTGCTCCCGGGTATAATCGCCTATTCTATTTTTGGAGACACTCTGGATGCTAGTCAGGCAGATCAATCGTATGGTCTGCTGGTCAATCGGGTTTTACCCCCTGTTTTATTGGGGTTTTTTGCAGCTGTGTTGTTTGGCGCCATCTTGAGTTCGTTCAACTCCGCTTTAAACAGCTCGGTAACACTTTTTGGTTTGGATATTTACAAACAATACCTCAATAAAAATGCAGACGAAAGACAAGTGGTGCGTGCGGGAAAAATCTTCGGGATTGTTTTGGCTGTGCTGTCTATGTTCATCGCTCCTGGAATTGCCAATGCTCCTGAGGGATTGTTTGGATATTTACAAGAAGTAAATGGATGCTATACGGTTCCTATTTTAACTATTATTTTAGTGGGATACCTTACCCAGTACGTTCCTGCACTTGCAGCTAAAGTAGCAATGGTCTTGGGTGTGACTCTTTACTCTTTTAGTCAATTTTTCCTCAAAGATTATGTAATTAGTAACGGGGGAACCTATCCACACTTCCTTCATATCATGGGGATGTTATTTCTCTGTATTATTGCTGTAATGCTCGTCATTGGAAAATGGAGACCTCGGACCGAGGCTTATGTGCAGGCCTACACAGAACAAGTGGATATCACCCCTTGGAAACCGGTTAAAATAATGGGTGTGATTATCACCGTTATTGTAATCAGTACCTATTTTATCTTTACTTAGGCACCGCTGGTAAGCTTGGAGCGTAATTCTTTTATTTTGGGATCCGTCATGTATTCATCAAACAACATGTTACGATCGATTACACCCGATGGGGTAAGCTCTACGATTCGAGTTCCTAAACTTTGAGAAAAGGCATGGTCGCTAGTGCTACAAAGGAGAGTTCCCTTGAAATTATTTAGCGAATTATTAAAGGCAGTAATCGACTCCAAATCCAAGTGGTTTGTAGGTTCATTTAGTAAAAGTACATTAGCGCGTTCCATCATCATTTTAGAAAGCATACAACGGACTTTTTCTCCTCCGGAAAGCACATTACATTGTTTTAACGCCTCTTCCCCACTAAAGAGCATTTTCCCTAAAAAGCCACGTAAAAAAACTTCTTCCTTTTCCTCTTCTGTTTTGGCGTATTGTCTAAGCCAATCTACCAAAGACATCGCATTTTCAAAATACGCATCGTGATCTACGGGAAGATACGCCTGGCTGGTTGTGATTCCCCAGCTAAAGGTCCCTTCATCTGCCTGGGCCGTACCCATCAAAATATTGTAAAAGGCAGAAATGGCGCGGGTGTCTTTGGCATACACAATCACTTTGTCGCCTTTGGCTAAATTGAGGTGGAGGTCTTTAAATAAGACTTCGCCATCTAAAGAAGCAGCGAGTTTATCAATATTTAAAATTTGATCTCCCGCTTGACGTTCTTGATCAAAGATAATTGCGGGATAACGTCGACTAGAAGGTTTAATCGCTTCGATATCCAATTTATCGATCATCTTTTTTCGAGAGGTCGCCTGTTTGGACTTGGCTACATTTGCAGAAAATCGCGCAATGAATTCCTGCAACTCCTTTTTCTTCTCTTCTGCCTTTTTGTTTTGTTGCATACGTTGGCGTGCTGCCAGTTGACTGGACTCATACCAAAAAGTATAGTTCCCTGAATAATGGTTTATTTTTCCATAATCGATATCGGAAATATGTGTACAAACGGCATCCAAAAAGTGTCGGTCGTGTGAAACAACAATCACGGTATTGTCGTAGTGGGCCAAAAATTGCTCCAACCACATGATGGTGTCGTAATCTAAATCATTGGTCGGCTCATCCATAATCAGTACATCAGGATTGCCAAAAAGTGCTTGAGCGAGTAGAACTCTCACTTTTTGTTTACCGTCCAGTTCTGCCATGGGGGTATAATGCAATTTTTCGGGGATTTCTAGGTTGGACAGCAAGGCGGCAGCTTCACTGTCGGCGTTCCATCCATCCATTTCCTCATAGGTGACTTGCAAAACCCCAACCCGTTCTCCATCAGCATCGGAAAAGTCCTCTTTGGCGTAGAGGGCATCCATTTCCGATTTGATTTTATAAAGCTTCTGATTTCCTCGAAGAACTGTATCCAAAACAGAATGCGAATCGTAGGCATTGTGATTTTGTTCTAAGACCGATAGCCGTTTTCCCGGTTCCAAATGGACACTGCCTGAGTTGGCGTCTTGTTTTCCAGAAAGGATTTTTAGGAAGGTGGATTTTCCCGCACCATTGGCGCCAATAATTCCATAACAATTGCCCGGAGTAAAACTCACATTGACTTCGTCAAATAAGACTCTTTTTCCAAATTGAACTGACAGGTTTGAAACCGATAACATAGTCCTTGATTTTAAGCTGCAAACTTACACAAATCTAATTGAGTGATTTAACAGCATTCTAAGATTTTTACACATAAAAATTGGTAATTTTGAACGGTATGAAAAAAGGGATTGGGTTCATTTTTCTTCTGGGGTTTGTTTTAAGCTGCCAGGCTGAGAAAAATTTACATAGCGGTATTTTCCTGGGAGGACAGATAGTCAACCCTTCCTCTCGTGCTGTAACCCTATATCAGGGAACCCAGGTGATTGAAATGTTGGACTTAGGAGAAAACTTGAGATTTCAACGTCAGTACGATTCCCTTCCTGACGGGATTTATAAACTGGAACACTTGCCCGAATACCAGACGCTACTTTTGGAAGACCAAGACAGCCTCTGGGTACGGATCAATGCGGCGGCTTTTGACGAGTCCATGGTTTATTCCGGAGTGGGCGCATCCAAAAACAACTTTTTGCTAGAGCTGTTTTTAAAACAAGAAGCAGAAAACAACTACCTCTCTTCAAAATATTCGAACAATAAACGCACTTTTAACGCCATTATTGATTCTTTGCTGCTTGAAAAAAAGCAACTTTGGATTCAGATGGATTCGCTAAACACATTGAGTCCCATAGCTCAAAAGGTCACTCAGGCCGCCTACATTTATCCCTATGCCAACATCCGCGAGCGATATGCACTGCTTCGCGGTGCGCAGTGGACAGAAGAAGAGGACAGTTTGTTTTTCAGTTACAGACGCTTTTTAAACTACGGAGATAACGACCTAGCTTTTTTTGATCCTTACGTCAACTACATCATCAGCTACATCAGTCAAAAGGCACTGAAATCGGAAGAGGCCTATTTTAAAATCAAACAAACTACGGATTTCAATATTCGACGTTTGGAGGTCTTGGATCGGGAGATCTCTGGGAACCTGCTTCGTAATAATATCGCGAGAGCCCTTGCCTTTGAGGAAGTTTTAAACTTTGCCAACCACGACGAACACGAACGCTTTATACAATATTATATTACCGTAAACAGCTCTCCCAGTTATTTGGCAGAAGTTTTGGAATTGCACTCTGACATCAGCAGAATGGATGTAGGAAAACCCCTGCCTAAAGTTCAACTGCAAAATGCCAAGCGTGAAGTCGTCAGCAGCGCTTCATTGTCCAATGGCAAACCCACCGTACTCTATTTTTGGTCACAGACACAAATGAATCAATACCGCAACACATTAGACCGAGTATTGCGTCTAAAAAAGCAGTACCCCGAGATTCGTTTTGTGGGAATTTGTATTCAACCTTATAACGCCTTGGTGGATCAAGTTCAAAAAATGATGGAACTCAACCCAGAAGATCAGTTTGCTTTAATAGATTTTGAAAAAGCAAGTAAGGCTTGGGTATTGACCCTGCTCAATAAAAGTATTGTCCTTGACTCTCGAGGGAAACTTCTTCAAGGTTTTGGGAATCTTTCCGACCCCAAGTTTGAAAAGGTGTTAGAGGGGATTTAATTCCCTTTTTTATGATCGGCTAAAAACTTTGCCAGTCCAATATCCGTAAGGGGATGGTTTAGTAAGCCTTTAATCGCAGAAAGGGGTCCTGTCATTACATCTGCACCTATTTTTGCACAGTTTACAATATGCATGGTATGGCGAACAGACGCGGCGAGGATTTCCGTTTCATAGGCGTAGTTGTCATAAACCAAGCGAATGTCTTCGATCAACTCCAGCCCGTCCGTAGAATTGTCGTCCAAACGACCGATAAAAGGAGAAACATAGGTGGCACCCGCTTTGGCTGCCAGTAGGGCTTGTCCTGTCGAAAAAACTAACGTACAGTTGGTCTTGATTCCAGCGTCAGAAAAGTATTTTAAGGCTTTGATTCCCTCTTCGATCATAGGAATTTTTACGACAATCTGAGGGTGTAAGGCTGCCAAGGCCTCCCCTTCTTTGACCATGCCCTCAAAATCTACCGCGATGACTTCTGCGGATACATCGCCCTCCACAAGTTCACAAATATCGACGTAATGTTGGATGATGTTCTTTTCTCCTGTGATGCCTTCTTTTGCCATCAGCGAGGGATTGGTTGTTACCCCATCTAAAACCCCAAGGGCTTCGGCTTCACGGATTTGATCTAAGTTGGCAGTGTCAATAAAAAATTTCATAGTTAGTGGTTTAATTTTTAAAAAAGAGTAGTAATAGTTTTTCAAAAAGGCGACTGGGTAAAATCCCTTTTAAAACTACTGAAAATTTTTGCAAAGGTGCACCCACTCGGTAGTGAACTTTTGGATTTTTTTGGGGTAAAATGCGTGCTATTTTATGGGCAATTACTTCAGGTTGAATTCCTGAGGATACATGCGCATCTATCGTCGCTAGATTTCTTTTGTATATCGCTTGGTAAGGAGATTGTTCCTTTTGGGGCGCATAGTAACGTCTTGAGGCAATATCCGAGACAAAATCACCGGGCGCTACCGTACACATTTTGATTCCAAAGGGTTTGACTTCCATGCGAAGGGATTCGGTAAGCAAGGATAAGGCCCCTTTGGAAGCTGAATAGGCTCCACGAAAGGGAAGCCCCATAGCACATCCAATCGAGGTAATAGAAACAACAAAACCCTCTTTTTGCTTGCGCATGACAGGAAGCACTTTCTGCATCAGTAGTAAGGGTCCGTAACAATTCGTTTCAAAGTTGGCACGCAGAGCATCAATTTCCAATTCTTCCATCGGACCAATGATTCCGGAACCTGCGTTGTTGATCAATACATCAATGCGACCTTCTTCTCCCAAAAGCTCTTCCACTGCACTTTGAATGGAAGTGGGTTGATTTAAATCCAAGGAAATTAATTTGTAGTTAGGAGGGGTTTCGTATTGGTTGGGATTTCGGCATGTCCCGTACACCACATAGCCTAAATCTGCCAAATGGCTGGCTGTGGCTTTTCCCAAGCCAGAAGAGGCACCCGTAATCAAAACTACTTTGGACATGGACTGAAAAAAAAGGGCAAGCGACCTACATCACACCGCTACGACCGCCTACCCTTGCTGCGTTCCCGCCCTGGGGGATTCAGCAGGAGCTGGTTGTGTAGAACTTGCCCGGCTGCAAAGATAACCCCTTACATTGATTTCAACAATCATTTTAAATGCTTAATTTCGTACCTTGTGAAACCCCGAACGGTTTATTGATATGAAATTATTTGTGAGTACCCTTAGCGCCCTTTTGCTCCTCACCTGCAGCGGTCCTAAAGCCCCAGCCCTTAAAATTAAAACAGGACTTAAAGGTGACAAAGCAACCCCAACCGCTCAATTGCAGTTGAGTCTCAAGACCGCACTGGAAGACTACACGGTTACCTATTTTTTAAACGATCAACCCATCTCTGCGGAGCATCAGTTTTCCGACGAACCCTTAGGAGAATATAAACTCAAAGCTCAAGTAGTCCATCAAGAGCAAACCTACGAAACGACATCAACACTCACTTTACTAGCAGAAGTTCCTCCAAAACTATTTACTTACGAGTTGGTCAACACCTATCCACATGATAAGACCGCATACACCCAAGGTTTGGAGTTTGATGGAGAACTCCTTTACGAAAGTACAGGTCTCAATGGAAAATCAAGTCTGAGAACAGT
>CAXGYE010000054.1:0-7609 GCA_964013865.1 uncultured Flavobacteriaceae bacterium | reverse complement strand
CCTCCTATCTACACGCTTTTTGAAACAAAAAAAAATCAACCCGTACGAGAGCTTTTGGAAAATAAGGCTTTGGTTGAAAAGCTAGGTTCTTTCGATTTATCAGATAAAGAATTTTCAACGATTGAAATTAACGGGAATGCGTTAAATCTATGGATGATTAAACCTAAAGATTTTGATCCAGACAAAAAATATCCCTTATTGATGTTCCAATATTCTGGACCGGGTTCTCAAGAGGTGGAAAACCGTTGGGGAGATTCCAGAACTCTTTGGCACAAAGCATTAGCAAACCAAGGGTATCTTATCGCTTGTGTGGATGGTCGAGGAACTGGATTTAAAGGAGCTGCCTTTAAAAAAGCTACTTATTTAAACCTCGTTAAATACGAAACCTTGGACCAAATTGCAGCTGCTAAAAGCTTAGGTGCACTTCCTTATGTTGATGCGGATCGAATCGGGATTTGGGGGTGGAGCTTTGGTGGGCACATGGCCACCCATTGTTTGTTGACAGGGAATGAAGTCTTTTCCTTAGCCATTGCTGTAGCACCGGTTACCAATTGGCGCTTTTACGATACCATTTATACAGAGCGATTTATGAGAACTCCACAAGAAAATCCGGAAGGGTATGATTTAAATTCTCCTCTAAATTATGCCGATCAATTAAAAGGTAAATTTTTAATCATTCACGGATCAGGTGACGACAATGTGCATGTTCAAAACACCATGCGTATGGTGGAAGAACTCATCCAAGCCGACAAACAATTTGAATGGATGGTGTATCCTGATAAAAACCACGGAATATACGGTGGTAATACTCGTAAACACCTCTACACCAAAATGACTAACTTTATCCTTGACAACCTTTAATAACCAATTTCATGGCAAGCACAAAATCTCTTTCTGAAACAAAAACAATCTTTGGTCATCCCCCAGGGCTTTATGTTCTCTTTTTCACAGAATTGTGGGAGCGATTTTCATACTATGGAATGCGTGCCTTGTTCACCCTTTTTCTAGTAGCTAAAGCTAATACAGACAACCCTGGTTTCGGATGGACCAATTCGGAAGCCATCGCACTCTACGGTTGGTACACCATGCTTGTTTATTTAGCTTCTGTACCCGGGGGATGGATAGCGGACAACCTTTTGGGTCAAAAGAAAACCGTGATGTTAGGTGGGATTTTATTGTGTGTTGGACATACGATTTTAGCCTTTGATACCGAATTTAGTTTTTATCTAGGATGTTTTTTTGTGATTTTAGGAGTGGGTGGATTAAAGCCCAATATTTCAAGTATGGTAGGGGGACTCTACCCCAAAGGAGATGAAAGAAGAGACCTTGGATTTTATATTTTTTATATGGGAATCAACATCGGTGGATTTGCAGCACCCATTTTGTGTGGATGGGTGGGTGAAACTTACAATTGGCATTACGGTTTTGGGTTGGCAGCGATCGGGATGTTTTTCGGTCAAATCACCTATTTCTACGGTCAAAAATACTTGGTAGGAGTTGGAGATTTTATTGGGAAAGAATCACATCCCGACCGTGAGCAGAGAAAAAGAAAGTTAACCTCTGTAGAAAAAGACCGAGTAAAAGTGCTTTTAATTTCCTTTTTATTAATCATCTTTTTTTGGGGAGCTTTTGAGCAAGCGGGAGGGTTGATGAATTTGTATGCAAAGCAAAAAACGGATCGCATGCTCATGGGGATCGAAATCCCAGCTTCTTGGTTTCAATCATTAAATTCCTTTTTTATTATCACCTTGGCTGTCGGAGTTGGTGGGTTTTGGATGCGTTGGAAGTTAAAAGGGAAAGAAGCTTCCTCTTTGTATAAAATTGCAATTGGAATTTTAATCATGGGAATGGGTTTTTTGTTTATGCGCTTTGCCGCTGTTGATTATGAGGTAGCTGGAAAATCAGCGATGTATTGGCTTGTATTGGCTTATCTATTTCATACCATTGGTGAGTTATGTGCCTCTCCTGTTTCTTTATCATTCATTACCAAATTGGCTCCTGTGAAATATGCGGCCTCTATTATGGGATTGTATTGGGCTGCTACTGGCTTGGGAAATAAGCTTGCCGCAAGTATAGGGGGTTATGCTGAAACTGCAGGAGAAAAACAAATTTTCACAGGAATATTTATTTTTTGTACCCTGATTGCAATATCCGTTATTTTGCTATTAAAGCCTTTGAAAAGATTAACGCACGGCGCAGAGGAGCTAAAGCACACCCAGTAGCATTATATTTTATACTTTTGTACTAGTTTTACCAAAGAAGTGTACCTATGAAAAAATCCGTTTTACTGATCTTTTTTTTCCTATTTGGATACAGTGTGGTTTTTGCACAAAAAATCCAATGGATGACTTTAGCTGAAGCCCGAGCAGCTCAAAAAGAAGAACCCAAGAAAATCTTTATGGATGTCTACACGGACTGGTGTGGACCTTGCAAATTATTAGAAAAGAACACCTTTCAAAATCCAGATGTTTCACGCTACATATCCGAACATTATTACGCAGTAAAGTTTAATGCGGAAGGAACTGAAGAAATTCAATTTTACGATCAAACTTTTACCAATCCCAATCATGACCCAAGCCGAAAAGGACGTAACGCGACCCATCAGTTCACACAATTTTTAGGCGTTAAAGGATATCCCACAATGGTTTTCTTTAGTGAATCGGGCGACCCCATTATGCCTTTAGTAGGATATTTCAAGCCCAAACAAATTGAACTTTATTTAAAAATGATCAAGCAAGGCGACTACCAGGTATTTTCTAAACCTGAGGACTTCGAAAACTATAAGAAGAATTTTACCCCCCGTTTTCGAGGCTGATTTTTAAAGCGCCACTTTTCCGTGTATCGTAGAAAGGGATCTTGTATTTTCCACAGCTTTTTTTCCATTTCCTCACTGTCCAAGGACTGTTTGAACCATCTGCAATAATTAACTGCGGTTGATGGATTTGAAGCAATCGATCCAAATTGATTTTTAAATCATTTCGAAGCAAGATATGTGTCGGACTATAATTGGGGAGCTTATAACTTTTCTCGTTGTCCAAGATCAATAAATGAAATTGATCTGCACTAAAAAAATTTTCTAAAGAGACGTTTTTTAGGTCATAAAGGGGTCTTGAATTTACAAAATCGGAAAGGATACGTTGGGATTTTTCTGGATCAGAAGAATAATGATAAAAAACTCCTGACTTAAAATACCCAAAACTACTTTGTTTATGTAAATGAAATATCCAAAAGCTAAACTTATTGGCTGTTTGTTCCAATTCTCGATAATACATTGAAAGTAAAATTAAAAAAGACAGCACAGTACTCACCCAATGTGAAAACCGCTTTTTTTCCAGGCCAAGAACGAATAGAAAAAGAAATAAATATAGCCCAAGTAGTATGGGAATAGAGAGGTAAAGCTGATCCAAACGAATAGGGTCATTCACAGCAATCCATGAAACGGAACCATTTAGTAGTCGAACTGCTCCATCGAAAAACACAACCATAAAATGGGGGAGTAAGTTCAGTACAAGCATAACAAAAACCATAATGACCAAACACAGAAAAACCCCAAAAAAAGGAATAATTAAAAGGTTGCTGATCAAAAATAGACTAGGAAATTGATGAAAATAATAAACACTCAGTGGCCCCACAGCTAACTGTGCTGCTAAACTCACTGTAGTCCACTGCCAATATTTTTTTATCCAAACGCTCCTAGGAGTCCAAATTTTTTGAAGGATAGGATGAATCCAAAGAATACCAAATACGGCTAAAAAACTAAATTGAAATCCAATTTGTCTTAAAAAAGGAGGGTACACAACTAGTAATACCAAAAAAGAAACTACCGTGAGATGAAATGTATTTTTTCCTTGTTGAATAAAACGTCCAACTGTTAAAAAGGAAAAGAGGGTCACTGCACGGACTACGGATGCTGGGAATCCCACAAAAAAAGCGAAAAGCCAAAGGAAGCCTACAATGCTAGCCAGTCGAAAGAAATTTCCATGACGAAACCGCAAAAAGGGACTCAAAATTAAGAGTAATAATTCTACAATAAGACCAATATGTAAACCAGAAAGTGCCAAAAGATGTAAAACACCAGCTCGAGCATAGTCTCCAATCCGATCTTCTCCAATGGCTTTTCGTTCCGCCAACAGCAACGCCTTAAGTATTCCCTTGGATTCTGGCTGTAGGGAACTGCGCTCGATTTTTAGAAAGGAATCGTTTTCTAAAATGCATTATTCGGTTTTCAAATGGAACTTCTGTAGACTTCAAAGCCAATACATTTTTTGTATTGAGCTCCAACTTTGCATAGACGCCTAAATTTTCCAAATATTTTTTATATGAAAAAGCACCTGGATTTCTGGGTTCGTCAATTGGAACTAGCGCTGCTGTTGTAAGAAGTTTCCGACCCAACGGATAGGCCTCCGTTAGACTGTCCTTTTTTTGATAGACTATTATTTTGCCTGAGGCTGGTTTCGTTCCAGAGGATTTTAGTAGAGCTCTGTAGGCATTGGAAAAAGAGGTTTCATGAAGTTTTTTTAAGATTTCAATTTCTTTGAATTCTGTTGTTGTTGACGATGAATTTTGAAGATAGTGAGTTTTGTCTTGATGATAAAAAGCTTGAAAATTAAGGTAACCAATAATGAAATAACAAGCGTACAGCAATACACTTTTGAGTTTTCTTTGTGAACTTTTAAGGAAGATGAAACCTGCAAAAAAAAATACAAAAAGAACAAGCATGAGCCAAGAAGGGAGGGTCTTAAAAAGATGAAAACCAATACCTCCTAAACAAAATAAAACAACCAAGGGGTAGAGTATGGATCGGGGCAAATGCATACGCCAAAGTAAAAGGTTTTTACCTTAACAAACTCTATTAGGCAAGGGATTTAAAAATAAAAGCAGCAGTTTTTTCGCTTGCTCCAGGGCCTCCCAATTGTTTTTTTAATTCTTGGTAGTCCTTTTGGATTTTATTTAGACGATTCTTTTTCATAAGGTTTTCAAGATGTTCAACGAGATTTTCAACTCTACAGTCTTCTTGAATTAGTTCGGTAACTGCGGTTCGATCAAGAATTAAATTAACCAAAGAAATGTGTTTGAGTTTCACAATTTTCTTCCCAATCCAATAGTTTATAGGATTGCTTTTATAACATACCAATTGGGGAACAGCAAAAAGCGCTGTTTCTAAGGTTGCTGTTCCACTGGTGACAAGTGCAGCCGTACTTTTCTTTAAGAGTCCATAAGTGTTGGAGTAAATTATTTTTGCTGGAGTATTTTTAACGAATGAGTCATAGTATTCGGGAGGAATTCCAGGAGCACCAGCAATCACAAACTGATAGGAGTTAAAATGAGCGGCAACTTGAACAAAAAGAGGTAACATCTTATGGATTTCCTGTTTTCGGCTTCCAGGTAGTAAAGCAATAATAGGTGTTTTTGGATCCAGAACATGTGTTTTGAAAAAGTCCTCTTCTAGCTGAAAGTGAGACAACTGGTCCTGAAGGGGATGTCCCACAAAATGAACTGGGAAATGATGTTTTTTTTCAAAAAAAGGTTTTTCAAAAGGGAGAATAACGTACAATGCATCTAAGCAGCGTTTCATTTGCTGAACCCGATTTTCCTTCCACGCCCAAACTTGGGGACTGATGTAATAATGATTTTTAAAGCCTTTTTTTCTGGCCCATTTAGCTATCCTGAGATTAAAGCCAGGATAATCTACATAAATGATGACATCTGGGTTAAATTGAAGAATATCTTTTTTACAAAAAGCGATATTTTGGATCAGGGTGGGCAGATTTGAAATGACTTCCCAAAAGCCCATAAATGCCAGATCTTTATAATGTTTTACTAGCACAGCTCCTTCTTGCTGGATTAAATCTCCTCCCCAGGCTCTAAAATCGGCTTTGGAATCTCGTTTTTTCAAAGCGTGAATGAGATTTGCGCCGTGAAGATCACCCGAAGCTTCGCCAGAAATGAGATAATACTTCACAGAGTAAAATTTATAAATTCAATTTTAAAGCCGCAATTACAAATACAAAAACTAAAGAAATGGCTACCAGACCCGCAGCAAAAGCAAATTTATTTTTGCGAAGTGCGATAAAGAAAATAGGAAGATTGATTAAAGCTCCTAAAGAAATCAAACCTCCTAATTTTTTTTGTTGGTAAAGTGAAGAAAAGCTTACTTCCATTGAAGTTTCAGAGAGAACAAAAATAAGCATGAGAACTCCAAAACTGGTCCAAAGTATACCAGCCAGTATTCCCCATAAAAAGTATTTGTCTTTTATAAATTCCATGTGTTGAGTTGTTGGATGCTGTGGTGCGCAGTCAGATCAAATTGTGTTGGAACGATGGAGATATAACCCTGGCTCAAGGCCCATTCGTCGGTATCCTCACCTTTGTCTTCGTTGACAAAAGTTCCAGTGAGCCAATAATATTCTCTACCCATCGGATTGGTTCTTTTGTCAAATTCCTCTACCCAGTTAGCACGCGCTTGTCTACAAATTTTGATCCCCTTGATTTCTTTTTCTTCAAGCTTGGGGAAATTGACATTGAGTACTACATCTTTGGGGATACCGTTGGTTAAGGCCTCCAATGTAATTTGACGGATAAAATTCCTCAATGGATCAAAATTAGCATTCCACTGGAAGTCTAAAAGTGAAAATCCAATGGCAGGAATACCTTCAATTCCTGCTTCCATGGCCGCACTCATCGTACCGGAATAGATCACATTTATAGAGGAATTTGAACCGTGATTGATCCCAGAAACACACAGATCGGGTTTGCGGTCCAAGAGCTCATTGACTGCTAGTTTTACGCAATCAGCCGGAGTGCCCGAACAACTGTACTCTTCTTGAGGACCTTCGGTGACTTTGATTTTATGGCAGTGTAAGGTGGAATTTATCGTTATAGCGTGACCCATAGCCGACTGTGGAGAGTCCGGAGCGACAACAAAAACCTCTCCGATTTCATTCATGATTTCAATCAAGGTTCGAAGACCAGGAGCCGTGATACCATCGTCATTGGTTACTAAGATTAACGGTCTTGTTTTCATAGTACTTGTTTCCCAGCTAATGTAAGAAATCTTTACCCGCTTTCTTTTAAAAGATTATTAACATAAACTGTTATTAGAATATGCTTATCTTTAAACGCTATGAATGCCAAGATAAAAACCACCTCTATGCGTAAATATATTTGGATCTTATCATTTATTTTGATCAGTGGATTTGTTTTTGGATTTTCACTCGAAAAAGAAGATCCTAACAAAGACAAACTACTAATAGAAATCATTTCCTATGTTCTAGATCGGGGGCACTACGACCCAAAGGAAATTAATGATACTTTTTCTGAAAATGTTTATATGAACTATTTGGAAAGTCTGGACGGACAACATCGTTTTTTTCTCACTGCAGACATTCGGAGTTTTGAATCGTATCGATTTAAAATTGACGATGAATTGAAAGAGGCCCAAATCAATTTTTTTGACCTCACCTTTTCAAAACTTATGGATCGAATGGTTCAGGTAGAAGACTTTTACAAAGAATTACTCCAAAAACCCTTTGACTTTTCCAAAAAAGAAGAAATCAATTTGGATTACGAAAACCTGCCCTATGCCAAAAGTGTTTCAGAATTAAAATCG
>CAXGYE010000053.1:0-7868 GCA_964013865.1 uncultured Flavobacteriaceae bacterium | reverse complement strand
TCAGCCACTTAGAACTGTAACTGCTGGTCCAGATCCTGTCTTTAGATTCCAAGAAGGATCTGACGATCCTCGGATTACTGACTTTGGATTCTCTGGGTCAAGATGGAGAGCTCAAATTGGAATTCGATATACTTTTAAATAAGGAAAAACACATTATTTTACTAAAAAACCCTCACCAAGGTGGGGGTTTTTTTTATGCTTCAAACTTAAGGTCTTTGATTCTTAACTGAAGATTGGTTACCCCGTTAAATTCATTTTCCTCCAAAGTATAAAGGACTGAAAAGGGTTTTTGTAGTTTCACTTCAGACAGCAGTTGTCCTAAGCCAAATCCAATACCTGAAAAACGACTACTACTCCCATCGACCACATCCAGACGTAAATGGGTTTTATCCTTTCCAACTACACGACTTCCCCCCGCATCTTTGCAGTGGTGGGTTACAAAAACAGGACGCATATTTTTAGGGCCAAAAGGTGCCATTTGATTGAGAATTCGTAAAAGTTTGGCGTTTAAATCACGAAACGAAACTTCCAAATCATAGGCTAAAGAAGGTGTTTTTTGTTCGGGTAAAATATGCTCGGCAACATAATTTTCAAAAGCTGCTTTAAACGCATCCAACTGCTCGGGTTGAAGCGTAAGTCCTGCTGCATATTTGTGTCCTCCAAATTGAATCATCGAATCCTTGCACGCTTCCAAAGCCTGATATACATCAAACCCAGAAACAGAGCGAACTGAACCCGCCAGAACCTCCTCGGACTGAGTCAAAACGACCGTTGGTCGATAGTACACTTCGATCAGACGAGAGGCCACAATTCCAATGACCCCCTTGTGCCAAGAGGGATGATACACTACGGTGCTGTTGTTGTCAACCGCCTCCTCCAGCTCGATCTGTTGCAAGGCTTCTTTTGTAATTCGCTCATCAGTGCTTTTGCGTTCCGTATTAAAAAATTCAATAGATCGAGCAATCGGTAACGCTGTTTCTTTATCAGTGCTCATCAAAAGTTCTACTGCAGTTAATCCTTGATCCATTCGTCCCGCCGCATTGATACGGGGAGCAATAACAAAAACCAAATCGGTGACTCGTAAGGGTCGTTTGAGGTCTTTAATAAAAAATTGAAAGCCTATTCGAGGATCCGTTTGCAACTGCTGTACACCCAAAAAGGTAAGGGTTCTATTTTCTCCCTCCAAAGGAACAATATCTGCAGCTATCGCGGTAGCCACCAAATCCAAATACGAAGTCAATTCCGATTCGGGCAAGCCTAATTTGTTTTGGAGGGCTTGAATCAATTTAAAACCGATTCCACAACCACAAAGCTCTTTAAAAGGATAGGGACAATCCTCGCGTTTGGGATCCAGCACCGCTACCGCATCAGGGAGTTCAGCACCCGGTAGGTGATGATCACAAAGAATAAAATCAATTCCCAATTCGTTGGCATAAGCGACGTGTTCTATCGCTTTTATTCCGCAATCCAAAGCGATGATCAGCGTGATCCCTTCTTCTTTTGCCGTTTCAATTCCCTTTTTAGAAATCCCATACCCTTCAGCGTATCGGTCGGGAACGTAAGGTCGCAACTGTGTGATTTTATCCTTGAGGTAAGAGGTCACTAGCGCCACAGCCGTCGTCCCATCTACATCGTAGTCGCCAAAGACCATCACGGCTTCTCCTGCTTCAATCGCTTGCTGAATTCGTTGAACTGCAGCATCCATATCTTGCATCAAAAACGGATCGTGCAACTGCGACCACTGCGGTCTAAAAAAATGTTTTGCGCTGTCAAAATCGCTAATCCCTCGCTGTGCGAGAAGTTGTGCTATCGGCCTAGGAACGATTAACTCCTGAACAAGTGCGTCCACAGTTTCACGGTTTGGATCTGGGGTTTTCCTCCACTGCATCTGATTAGTTTTTGAATCCTTCTACAACAATAACAAACTCTCCTTTGGGTTTGTGCTCTGAAAAAAAGATATGTGCTTCTGCTAAAGTACCTCTAAAAGTACTTTCGTATAACTTGGAGAGTTCTCGGACCACCGCCACAGAACGATCTGCTCCAAAGAATGGAACCATTTGATCAAACAACTTTAACAGCTTGTGTGGAGATTCGTACAGCACTACGGTTTTGGGTTCTGTAGCCAAGCTTTCCAGGCGACTAACACGTCCTTTTTTGGGGGGTAAAAATCCTTCAAAAACAAAGCGCTCACAGGGGAGTCCACTTTGTATTAAAGCAGGTATTAAAGCCGTTGGACCTGGCAAACACTGTACCTCAATCTCCGCTTCCAAAGCCGCTCGTACCAGTAAAAAGCCAGGGTCAGAAATCCCCGGAGTTCCCGCATCAGAAATTACCGCAATGTTTTTCCCTTCTTTCAACTGTGCAATGATATTAGGCGTCTTTTGATGTTCGTTGTGCATGTGGAAACTCGTATAAGGCGTTTCAATAGTAAAATGATTCAGGAGTTTTGAACTCACCCGAGTATCCTCTACAAGAATTAAATCAACCTCTTTGAACAAACGCAACGCTCTTAAGGTGATGTCTTCTAAATTACCGATAGGGGTGGGAATCAAATAAAGCACAATTCTTAGGGTTTGTTTTGGTGTATCCGAGAAGCACTTTACTCCTCAAAATTCTTGCGCAAAATTGCAAAAAAGCGTCCAGCGATATCTTCCTTTCCTTCCCAATTGTTGTATTCGGTTTGCACTTGAACTTTAATAAAATGGGAAACTTCAGACCAGGAATCAAAAGTAACGACTTGAGCTAAGACGCGTTCGTAATTCTTAGTATCGCCTTCAAAAAGATGTTTGACAAATGCTAAGCGATCGTTTAAATCTATACTGAGTATTTTTGCAAATTGGTCATTGATGTTTTGGCGCTCCTCCGTTTGAGGGATCATCGTCTCAGGCTGTTTTTTAACCGCTTCATTTGCTTTAGGAACAAAAGTGGGCGTCTCCTCAACGGTTTCAAAAAGCTTTTCATAGGTTTCCGGTTCAGGCATCTCGGTAACCATATTCTTGATGGTTTCCATCATGGGAGCCACTTCCATATTTTCTTCCTTGGGTGTTTCATTACTCGATTTACCCGTCAGGGATTCAATCACTTCAGAAAGTTGTGCCTGTTGCTGCTTCCACAAGTTTTGGTCTGGGTTTTCTTGTTCATGTAGTATTTTTTGGACAATGGAAAGCTCATAGAGTTTTTGAATCGCATCGTGGGTTTTTTCTTCATCCCATCCCGCGCTTTGATCAATTACTTTTCTCGCCCAATGAAGCAGTGCAATTTTTATTTTTTCTGTCATTAATAATGAAGCTTCAACCCGTTCGAATTTAATACCTTTGTTAGTCAGGTAAAGGACATAGTCCTTCTTACAAGTTGAAAATTACAAAATGTTTTTAGAAAACGCTGTAAACGGAACGGAACAATTTGGCTGGATCGAAGTGATCTGCGGTTCGATGTTTTCTGGAAAGACAGAAGAACTGATCCGTCGGCTGCGACGTGCCCAATTTGCAAAACAAAAAATTGAAATTTTTAAACCCGCTGTAGATTTGCGGTACGATAGCGAATTGGTCACTTCTCACGATCAAAATCAAATTCCCTCTACACCTGTTCCCGCTGCTGCCAATATTCCCATTTTAGCAGATGGCTGCGAAGTGGTAGGCATAGACGAAGCACAGTTTTTTGACGATGAAATCGTACAAGTGTGCAACGATCTGGCAAATAGCGGTGTTCGTGTCATCGTAGCAGGGCTGGATATGGACTACCAGGGAAATCCCTTTGGCCCCATGCCCGCTCTTATGGCAACTGCGGAATATGTGACAAAAGTCCACGCCATCTGTACTCGGACAGGGAATTTAGCTCATTACAGCTTTCGTACTTCTTCGGATCAAAATTTGGTGCATTTGGGGGAAAAAGAAAGTTATGAACCCCTTTCCCGTGCTGCTTTTTACAAGGTAAAACAAAAAAGTAAGAAAAAAGACGCCTAAGCCTTGAATAGACTTCACTTACACCTTCCCCATTTAGAGCACAACTACAAGTGCATTCGCAGTAAGCTAAATCCCAATACTGCATTGATTGCAGTGGTTAAAGCTGGAGGCTATGGGAGTGATCCAATCAAAATGGCAAAACGACTTGAACAATTGGGAGTCGCAACACTTGCTGTGGCCTATGCCCAAGAGGGGGCCTCTCTTCGCAAAGCAGGCATCCAAACGCCCATCCTTGTTTTTTATCCCCAGCCTGAGGGATTGGAAACTCTCGTGGAAAATGAACTCGAACCCTGTCTTTACAGTACTACAATACTCGAACAATTTCGCCAACTCCTTCAAGAAAAAAACCGAACCCACTATCCTGTCCACATCAAGTACAACACGGGCCTCAACCGAGTGGGTTTTCCCCCAGAAAAAGTCGATTGGGTGTTGGCGCAATTTGAAGACCAAATATTTGAATTAAAAAGTGTGTATTCCCAC
The DNA here is from genome assembly GCA_964013865.1 of uncultured Flavobacteriaceae bacterium. GTDB lineage: Bacteria > Bacteroidota > Bacteroidia > Flavobacteriales > Flavobacteriaceae > MS024-2A. Next base: position 3,426 of record CAXGYE010000053.1, on the reverse strand, counting down.
CTTGCAGCTGCGGAAGAACCCAAAGAAACCCCGCTTTGCAAACATCAAATCCAAAGCTTTTTAAAGCTAAAAGCACAACATCAGGCGTCTTTGACATCAAAACCTCTTTTTCATTTACTCAACAGTTCAGGTGTTTTTAATTATCCCGAATACCAATTTGATGCAGTTCGCTGTGGGATTGCGCTTCATGGATTTGCCAACCGTCTTGAATGGGACGAGCAACTAAAGCCTATAGCAGAGTTAACCTCAACAATCAGTCAAATTCATCAGGTAAAAAAAGGAGACTTCGTAGGCTATGACCACGGATGGGAAGCCCCTCAAGATTCGGTCATCGCTACCCTCCCCATTGGTCATGCCGATGGGATTGGAAGACAATTTGGAAATCACAAAGCCAAAGTCCTCCTTCACCAGAAGTGGGTTCCCATTGTTGGCAACATCTGCATGGACATGCTGATGCTTGATGTAACGGGGGTTCCTTGTAAAGAAGGAGATGACGTCTGCTTTTTTGGATCAAAACAATCCGCTGCGGACTTTGCTAAAAAAGGAGAAACAATCAGCTATGAACTTTTGGCCAATTTAGGGCCGAGAGTGGAACGGGTAACTCACGAATAAAACATTTTGTTATATACATAACATTTATCGGTTTTTTGAACTATATCACTCTAGGATTTGTTCCGTATCTATTTAGTACTAATTTTGCCAAAATTTAACTCATGAAAATAGCAGTTGTAGGAGCTACAGGGATGGTAGGAAATGTAATGTTAGAGGTTTTGGCTGAGCGTAAACTACCGATTACCGAATTGTTGTTAGTCGCCTCAGAACGATCTGTAGGAAAAGAAATGGTCTTTGAAGGCAAAACCCATACCGTGATCGGATTGGAAACTGCGGTAGAAGCCCGTCCTGACATTGCCCTTTTTTCTGCAGGAGGATCCACTTCTCTGGAATGGGCCCCGAAGTTTGCTGCCGTTGGGACTACGGTCATTGACAATTCCTCAGCGTGGCGGATGGAGCAAGATAAAAAACTCATCGTACCCGAAATCAATGCAGATCAACTCACACCTGAAGATAAAATTATTGCCAACCCGAACTGTTCGACCATCCAAATGGTGATGGCATTGGCCCCTTTACACAAGGCCTTTGGAATAAAACGTATTGTAATTTCTACCTATCAATCCATTACTGGAACTGGAGTAAAAGCAGTAGAGCAACTCAATAATGAAATGGAAGGTACCTCCGGTACAATGGCCTACCCACACCCCATTCACAAAAATGCACTTCCTCATTGTGATGTCTTTTTGGAAAACGATTATACCAAAGAAGAAATGAAATTGATTCATGAAACCCACAAAATATTAGGCGATTCCTCAATAGGTATCACCGCTACGGCCATTCGAATCCCAGTCGTAGGAGGGCATAGCGAATCGGTAAACCTCGAATTTGAAAAACCGTACACCCTTGATGAAATACGCCGCCTCCTAGAACAAACTCCAGGAGTTGTTGTCCTTGATAATCCTGAAAAAAATGCCTACCCCATGCCGATTCATGCAGAAGGAAAAGATGAGGTATTTGTGGGACGTATCAGAAGAGATGAATCCGTGGAAAATGCGGTCAACCTTTGGATTGTAGCTGACAACCTCCGCAAAGGAGCTGCGACCAATACCATCCAAATTGCTGAGTATTTGATTCAGCACCAATTGGTCTAAATATTATCAGCATACTTTTTGACCACTTACATTAAAAATTTTTATAAATTTGCCGCTCAAATGTTGAACAATGAATGTGTTGAAGGAATATACCCTCCCTTTTGTTGGGTTGAAAGACGGAAAGCACGAGTTCACATTTGAAATTGACACGACGTTCTTTGCACATTTTGAGTTTACAGATTTTAAAAAAGCGGACTTAAAGGGCCTTTTGGTTTTAGATAAAAAACCTGCCTTTTTAGAATTGCATTTTGAAGTTCAAGGCCAGGTAGAGCTTTCTTGTGATGTATCAACAGAATGGTTTGATCACCCGATAGCGACCCAGTTTGATTTAATTGTAAAATTTGGCACACCCTCGGACAACGACCCAGACGAAATCCTCGTGATTCCTGAAGGGAGTTACCAAATCAATGTAGCCCACCACTTTTACGAAATCATCGTACTTTCGCTCCCCCTAAAAAGGGTTCATCCGGGCATTGAAGACGGTACATTAAAAAACGAAATCTTAGAAAAACTCAAAGCGTTAGAACCAAAAGAAGAAAAATTAAATGGTCAAGAAGACCCGCGTTGGAATAAATTAAAAGACCTCTTATAGAGCTCAAAAAACAAACATTATGGCACATCCTAAAAGGAAAATTTCCAAAACAAGAAGAGACAAAAGACGTACGCATTACAAAGCTGCAGACCAACAAATAGCTACTTGTTCCAATACAGGAGAAGCGCACCTATACCACCGTGCACACTGGCACGAAGGAAAACTGTACTACCGAGGTAAAGTCCTTGTAGATGCTGCAGAAACTGCGGAAGCTTAATTCTATTCCTAGTTGCGATACTGCTCTTCTTTTTAAAGAAGGGCTTTTTTATTATAATAGTTTTGATTACATCAAAAAACTACTATCTTCACTTACAATAAAGCTCATAACGCTGGGATTGAAATGGACCTAGAGGAAAAAAGAGTTCTCAAATCAGCCATTACAGCTGTGGGGGGCTATACACCCGATACAATTTTATCTAACCATAAATTAGAGCAGATGGTGGATACGAATGACGAATGGATTCAATCCCGAACGGGGATCAAAGAACGCAGAATTCTTACCGACAAAGATAAAGCCACTTCTTATTTAGCTATCCAAGCCGCCCAAGATCTCATTTCCAAAAAAAATTTAGACCCGACCACCATTGACCTAGTACTTTTAGCAACAATCACTCCAGACGTTCACGTAGCCGCTACCGCAGCCTATGTCGCCTCTTCCCTAGGCGCTACAAACGCCTTTGCCTATGATTTAAACGCGGCTTGCTCTGGTTTCCTTTACGGAATGAGTGTTGCCTCAGCTTACATTAGCTCGGGTCGTTATAAAAAAATATTGCTCATAGGAGCGGATAAGATGTCCTCGATTGTGGACTACACAGACCGAACAACTTGTATCATATTTGGTGATGGAGGAGGTGCTGTACTTTTTGAACCCAGTCCAAACCAATACGGCTGGGAAGATGAGTATTTTAGAAGTGATGGGACAGATCGGATGTCTTTGAGAATCAAAGCAGGAGGTTCATTATACCCTACCACTCAAGAAACCCTAGATCAAGGTTGGCACAACATACATCAGGATGGGAAAACTGTTTTTAAATATGCCGTATCTGAAATGGCTCATGTTGCGGAAGAAATCATGAATCGCAACCAATTGAATCACGATACGTTAGACTATTTGGTCCCCCACCAAGCCAA
>CAXGYE010000052.1:0-7925 GCA_964013865.1 uncultured Flavobacteriaceae bacterium | reverse complement strand
AATTTTTTTGGAAAGCCTTTTCCCAATCCAATGATAAACAAATGACAGAAAAGGCGTGTAATATCGAAACACAACTACAGCTGGGTCTTGGGAATGGATAAACCGAACCGCTTCTGCCCACTGTAGCGGATGGTAGGCGTGAATTGCTCTATAAATAGACAGATCTTCAGGAGCTTCTTCTGTACTGAGTTGAGTTTTTCCAGGAAAGAGCAACTTAGGGTAGAGTTTTGTAAAAGTTAAAAGGCCTACTTTTTTGCCCTGTTTTTGTAAGGCTTTTGCAAACTGATGCTGTGTTTCTGCTATGCCTCCACGAAAAGGGTGTGCGGGGCCAAGAATCAGATAATCCAAAGTGTTTTGGGACATTAGTTCACTGCTAATTTTCGATTGGGATCCTTACTTTTTGCCCAAATTCCGACTGCAAAAGTATAGATCGCGTAGCCCCCCAAAAGTACCAGAAGCCAAGGAGCAGTTTCTCGTAAAAATTCAAATTGTGGAAGGAACAGAAAGACCATACTCCCCAAACCTCGAAACACTTCAAAAAGGGGTGCCCAGTTGTGATAATCCATCAAAGAGGTAAATCCGAATATGGTAACTAAAATTAGCGTACCAAAACTTAGTTTAAAATGCGTAGTGAATTCACTAAAGGAAGAAAGAAAGAACAACAACAGCACGACCAAAGCAAAAAAATGCAGTAAGGCAACGAGCTTCCAGGTTTTGTCATAATGGGGTTTGTACTTGTCCTTTGCATTGAGGTCTCGCGTTTGAACTGGAAATAGAGTCAGTACATCTTTGGGACGCCAGCCTGTAGGCATAAACCAAAGTCGAATTTTATCCTTCCAGCTTTTGGTGTACCATGCATCACGTGCCAACAGATACAGGTGCTGAAAATTAATCCAAAAGGGATTCCAACTTTGAGCAGGTTTTAGGGTACCATAAATTGGCGGTTCACTATCGAGTTCTTCCTGAAAAGTTCCAAACATCCGATCCCAAATACAGAAAATCGCAGCTAAGTTTTTATCGATATAAATGGGGTTGATGGCGTGGTGTACACGGTGCTGGGAAGGTGTCACGATAATGTATTCTAAAAAACCAAGCTTGCCGATGTGTTTAGTGTGGTACCAGAATTGAGCAAAAAGATGAATTGGGCTTAGGGTTAGAATCACTTTGGAAGGAACACCTAAAAGAGCTGCTGGTATCAAAAAAATAGCGGCAAAGCCAATTAGATTTGAAATGCTTTGACGTAGGGCACAGGCCAAATTAAATTCCTCACTGCTGTGATGGATGAGGTGTTGGTTCCAGAAAATATTGATTTTGTGATTAAGTAAATGAACGAGATAGGATGCAAAATCGATACAAATAAAAGCGACAAGATATACCCCAAGGGTAGTTTCCATTTCCCCAACTGCAATTTTTTCTAGCAAAAAAGGATAGGAAATCAGCAGAATACCTAAACCGAGTACATCTTTGAGAATATTGGTCATCCCCGAGCTTAAACTCGCCAAGGTGTCCATAAAAGTATACGATTGGTTTTTGGTAAAATATCCATACAGAATTTCAGCCAAAACCAAAACTAAAAAACCGGGTATCGCCCACAACAAAATAGCAGCATATGCATCCATACTCCCTTTATTTTGATTAAAAATAAGAAATTATGTGCTTATGACCCATTCTCCTTTTTTAATGAGGAGTTCTGCTTGCTTGTATTTTAGGGTTTTGGTCTCCCCAGTCGCGATATTCTTGATGGTTACTTTTTCGTTTCGGCCAATTTTTGGTTTTTCACGCACGATGGTTTCTATGGTTTGTCGTTGCGAGGGACTGACACCAGCCCCTACAGAACGCGCTTTTTGCGCCAATTCTTCTGTATTGAGGACATCGTCTTTTGACGTTTTGAGTTTTTGTTGGGAGCGCGGTCTTTTGGCTTCTTGAATGTTGGTGGCTTTCTGATTGGGTAACCCGCCTTTGATTAAAAACGAAAGGACTTCTTTATTTAGTGCATTGATCATGGATTTGAAAAGCTCGAAGGCTTCAAATTTATAAATCAAAAGAGGATCTTTTTGCTCGTGAACCGCCAATTGTACGGACTGTTTTAGCTCGTCCATTTTTTTCAAATGTACCTTCCATGCATTGTCAATTAAAGCGAGGGTGATATTGCGTTCAAAATCGTCAACTAAACTCTGCCCTTTTGACTCATAAGCCTCTTTGAGATTGGTCACTACATTTAGTGATTTTATCCCATCGGTAAAGGGAACAACGATGCGTTCAAACTTATTATCAGGACGTTCAAAGACCTCTTTGATTACAGGATAGGCCATCTGCGCATTGGCAGTGGTTTTCTCCGTATAGTGTTCCAGTAGGGCATTGTAGAGATTTTGGATCAATTCGTTTTCACTAGCTTCAGTAAATACCGCTTCATCGATCGGGGCAGTCATTGAAAAATTACTGATGATTTCAAACTCAAAGTTTTTAAAATCATTAGCTGCCTTATTGTTCAGCACAACTTCCTCACAGGTGTCGTACAACATGTTCAGTACGTCCAACTTGAGTCGAGAACCTTCCAAGGCGTGTTTACGTCTTTTGTAAATGACTTCTCGTTGTGCACTCATTACGTCGTCGTATTCCAGGAGACGTTTTCGGATTCCAAAGTTGTTTTCTTCTACTTTCTTTTGTGCCCGTTCTATGGACTTGGTCATCATGGAATGTTGGATGACTTCTCCTTCTTCCAGACCCATCCGGTCCATCACTTTGGCAACACGATCTGAGCCAAAAAGACGCATAAGGTTGTCTTCTAAAGAAACAAAAAATTGGGAACTTCCGGGGTCTCCCTGTCTTCCTGAACGACCGCGCAACTGGCGATCAACACGTCTGGAATCGTGGCGTTCCGTTCCGATAATCGCCAAGCCCCCAGCGTCTTTTACTGCTTGAGAGAGTTTAATGTCCGTTCCTCTACCCGCCATATTGGTGGCAATGGTAACTACACCTGGATTTCCCGCTTCTGCTACAACATCGGCCTCTTTTTTATGCATTTTAGCATTCAGGACATTGTGCTTCACTTTTCTGATATTGAGCATTTTACTTAGAAGCTCAGAAATTTCCACCGAGGTGGTTCCAATCAGCACGGGTCTTCCTGCTTCGGAATAGGTACTCACCCTTTCTATTACTGCATTGTATTTTTCGCGTTTGGTTTTGTAAATTAAATCCTCCTCATCTTTTCTTGCAATGGGGCGATTGGTAGGGATTTCGATGACATCCAAGTTATAGATTTCCCAAAATTCTCCGGCTTCTGTGATGGCTGTACCGGTCATCCCAGAGAGTTTGTGATACATCCTAAAGTAGTTTTGCAAGGTAATGGTGGCATAAGTTTGGGTGGCGGCTTCAATCTTTACGTTTTCTTTGGCTTCAATGGCTTGGTGGAGCCCATCAGAATACCTACGTCCCTCCATGATCCGACCTGTTTGTTCGTCAACGATTTTTACCTTGTTGTCCATCACCACGTATTCCACATCCTTTTCGAAAAGGGTATAGGCTTTCAGCAGTTGATTCATACTGTGAATACGTTCACTCTTGATGTCAAAATCTTTAAAAAGCGTTTCTTTAAGGGCTGCCTCTTTCTTAGGATCCAACTCTTGAGATTCTATTTTAGCAATTTCACTTCCGATGTCTGGAAGGACAAAAAAGTGAGAATCAGAATTGTCTTCGGAAAGCATCTGAATTCCTTTTTCGGTGAGGTCAATTTGATTGTTTTTTTCGTCTATAACAAAGTACAATTCTGCATCCACTACGTGCATTTCTCGGTTGTTGTCCTGCATGTAGTGATTTTCTGTTTTTTGCAAGAGTTGTTTGACTCCTTCTTCACTCAAAAATTTGATGAGTGCTTTGTTTTTTGGTAACCCTCTAAAAACCCGAAGTAGTAAAAGACCTCCCTCTTTGGTATCTCCAGCTTTAATTTTTGCCTTCGCTTCTGCTAAGACACTTGTGAGTAAGCTGCGTTGATTGGAGACTAAACTATTGACATTAGCTTTTAGAACATCAAATTCGTGCCGATCTCCTTCAGGGGTAGGGCCTGAAATGATCAAAGGGGTTCTTGCATCGTCTATTAGGACAGAATCCACCTCATCTACAATGGCGTAATTGTGTTTGGGTTGTACCAAATCCTCGGCGGTGTGTGCCATATTATCTCGTAGATAATCAAAGCCAAATTCATTGTTGGTTCCGTAGGTAATATCCGCTCGATAAGCCTTTCTTCTTTCGGGGCTGTTTGGGGGATGATGGTCGATACAGTCCACACTCAAACCGTGGAATTCAAAGAGTGGCGCCATCCAAGCGCTATCTCGCTTCGCGAGGTAGTCATTGACCGTTACCAGATGAACCCCTTTCCTTGTGAGTGCATTGAGATATACGGGCAGAGTTGCGACTAAGGTCTTTCCCTCTCCCGTTTGCATTTCTGCAATTTTTCCTTGGTGTAATGCGATCCCACCGATGAGTTGTACATCGTAGTGTACCATATCCCATACAATAGGTTTTCCTGCCGCATCCCAAGAGTTTGCCCACAACGCTTTATCCCCGTTTAATTGAATATACGGTTTGGATTGTGAAAATTCACGATCGGAAGTGCTTGCAGTTACTTCAATTGTTTTATTTTCAACAAAACGACGTGCCGTTTCTTTTACTACCGCAAAGGCTTCGGGAAGGATACTATTTAAAATAGTTTCTGCATTGGCTTGGGCAGCTTCGTTTTCCTGGTCTATCTCTTTGTAAAGGGCTTCTTTTTCGTCGAGGTCATTGGTTTTTTTGACGGCCTCTTGAAGGCGGTTGATGTTTTCTGTAAACCGTTGATTTCCCTCTGCAATTAACGATTTAAATTCATTTGTTTTTTCTCGAAGATCGTCGTGGCTGAGTGATTCAAAGCTTTTTTGAAACGTATTAATTTCAGCAATCAGAGGAGTAATCTTACTGAGATCTTTTTTTGTCTTGTCTCCTACAAAGGTTTTTAATATGCTGTTTAAAATGCTCATAGGTGCTTTTACTGTTGGTTAAAAGTAACTAAAAAAAAAGTCTCAGCTAAGAGACTTTTGTAATTCGTGAAAAGTATAATTCAATATTCATCTTCGTTCCAAAGATAGTCCTCTTCGGTGGGAAAGTCAGGCCAAATTTCTTCAATGGACTCGTAAATATCCTCTTCATCCTCCATGGACTGGAGATTTTCAACGACCTCCAAAGGAGCTCCCGTTCTTATAGAAAAATCGATTAATTCGTCTTTTGTAGCGGGCCAAGGGGCATCACTTAAGTAAGATGCTAATTCTAATGTCCAATACATAGGTTAATATTTTTTTGCAAAAATAAATTTTTATCTATAGTGTGCAACCTTTTCTTAAATTTTAGTTTCCGTTCCATTTTATTTCTTCTACATCCAATTCATAGGAAAAGGTTCTAGAAAGAGTGAAAAAATAGTCAGAAAGACGGTTCACATAGGCTATCAATGTTGCAGATATTGGAGCTTTTTGATCCAATTCGGTCACATGACGTTCTGCCCTTCTGCAAATAGAACGTGCAATATGCGCATACGAAATCAATACATGACCCCCAGGAATAACGAAGTTTCGTAACGGGGGAAGCTCTTCGGTCAATTTGTCAATTTCTTCCTCTATAAAAGCGACCGTTTTGTTTTCTAAGGGTTTTAGATTTTTAGGAAAATCCGTATCTGTGTCAATGGCAAGTTCTGCAGCAACAGTCATCAATTGTTTTTGAATATCCATCAACGTGTTTTGAATTGCCGTATTATCGGTAGTATCACGAATCAGTCCAGACCAAGCAATGAGTTCGTCAATTGCTCCATAGGCTTTGATTCGGATATCGTGTTTAGGAACTCTTTTACCAGAAATTAAACTGGTTTCACCACTGTCTCCAGTTTTTGTATAGACTTTATTCTCTCTCATATTCTCGCTTCATTCCTCGTGTAGGTAGATTAAAATTTTGAGCTCTTTCAAAGGTATTAATTATATTTAGATGACTAGTGTTTTCCTGTAGGATTTGTTCAAGTGGCTTTCAAACGTCCACTAAGGGCGAGTAATAAGAAAAGAGCAGCAATAAAAATGGACCAACGGGCAATCAGGTCTCCAAAACGGGTGTAAAAAGTCTGTTGGGACCGCGAGGCTATTTTTCCTGTCAGTACAGTTTTGGTGTTGTACGCTGTCTGTTGGAGAAGTTCACCTCGTGCGTCGATGAATGCAGAAATTCCTGTATTGGCACTTCGCGCAATGTCGCGTCGGTTTTCTATGGCACGTAGCCGGGTATAACTTAATAATTGACGATGTCCCGGAGTTTCTCCCCACCAGGCGTCATTTGAGATGACAGCTAAAAAAGTAGCTCCATTTTGAACATATTCTGTAACAAATTCTCCAAAAATAGATTCATAACAGATAATGGGGGCTGCTTTTTCAGTGGAATTGCTATTTGAAAAAACAGATCGATTTTCTTGAATCTTACGGCTTGAAACGGTACCGCCCAAATCAATCATCACCTCACCTAAAAGGGGTTTTAAAACCGCTTTAAACGGCATGTTTTCCACTCCAACTACTAATTTGGATTTGTGGTACACGTCCGGTATTTCGTCGTACTGTTCACGCACTGCACTATTGTAAAATTCAACCCATAGGTTGTTGCGAACAAGATTGGCGGTAAGTGAAGGGGCTTCTTTTTGAACGTAGGTGTCGTAAAACTGGATCCCGCTAATCCATTGAAGCTTTGGGTAAGCAGCCAGACCCTCTTGAATTCCTCCGTGGATTTCTGTGGAAGCATAGGTGGCAAACTCTTCTCCATAGCCTTCTGCAAAATAGGTTTCTGGAGTTAAAACGTAGTCTGTATTTGGGGTTAAAAAGGGTTTGGATTGTTGCCAAAACTGATCTAAAAATATTTTGTTGGTCAATTCGTATTTGGTGCTGTACGGATCGATGTTGGGCTGCATCAACACCACTTCAATAGTTTTTTCAGGAGTTTCTACGTTTTGATAGAGATACAAAGAAAAAGCGATAGGCAAAGCTAAGAACAGTAAGGGAGGAACAAGACTAGGGACAAGGTCTTTGGAAAGCTTGAAATTTTGCTTTTTGAGGATGTAAAAAAACCAAAGGTTTAGAGAAAGTACCCACAGTGAACCACCGAAAGTTCCCGTGTATTCATACCATTGGATCCAATAGATTTGCTCTGAAAACACATTCCCTAAGTTGAGCCAGGTCCAAGAAAAATCCCATATCAGATGAAGTTTTTCAAAAGCCAACCAAAGGCTTACTAGAAAAATATGAGCGCTGCGAAGGGGCAACCTTCCTTTGGCCCAGTAAAAGAGAAGAAAAATAAGAGCGTAAAAAAGACTGTTGCAAAGATTGGCAAACAACATTCCAAATAGGGTAGAATTGAACAACCACCAGGTAGTGATCAGATTCCACGTTAAGAAGCTCAGATAGCTGAAGCAAAACAGGCGAAGTCCTTTTCTTTTGCCTGTGTCCTTTCGGATAGACTCCTCCACATACAACAACGGGACGAGTGCTCCAAAAATGAGAAGAGTTAGTCCCTGCGTAGGCCAAGAAAGTCCGAGGAGGATTCCTGTGGAAAGGGAAAGGACAAGATGGTTTAAAGTCTTAGACATTTATACGAAATTAATTTTTTTGAAGCTATTGCAATTAGTATCTTGTAGAAAATTAGAATATTTTTTGGTGCACTTACTTAAAAAAATCATTCCCAATCTGTTTACGGCGCTAAATTTTTTATGTGGATGTTCAGCGGCTTATTTAGCCTACAAAAACTTATTTGAGGCAGCCTTTTTATTGGTTTTCTTAGGTGCCTTTTTTGATTTGTTCGACGGTTTTTTCGCCCGACTACTCGATGCAGAGAGTGAGTTTGGTCTTCAGTTTGATTCCATGGCAGATTTGATTACG
>CAXGYE010000051.1:0-7945 GCA_964013865.1 uncultured Flavobacteriaceae bacterium | reverse complement strand
GTACCCAGACTTCTTTGGTTTAAAAACTTGAAATACCGCACAACGTTTTTTCGGTTTGTGAAATTGGTAGAGCCTAAAAGCAGTAAAAATTTTCTTATTTCTTGTTGAAAAACAACGATAAGCGCAAAGAATCCGACACTGATAAATTTCCCCAATAAATTACTTAAGACATCCATATTCAGCAGATCTGTCAACTTCCAAATGAGATAGATGATAACAATCCCAATAAAAATATTGATGGCTACCGTCCCGCGTACCAGCTTGTACAAATAGAACAGGAGTAAAGCAACAAGTAAGATATCGATGACATCAACAAAAGAAAAGTCTATAAAATCTGCGGTGTTCAAAAAATGATGCTTTTTGTAAATTTAAAAAAACTATTGGAGGGTTTGCCACAAGTCACTACATTCTTTCGCTTCTTTGACGTCGTGAACCCTTAAAATTCGAGCACCGCGATCCAGTGCCCAAGCGTGAAGAGCTGTGGTACCATTTAAGGCTTCTTGGGGGGTTGTTCCAAGGGTTTTATAAATCATGGATTTTCTGGAAACCCCTACAAGTAGTGGGCAGTTAAGGCTTTCGAAATGTTTTAAGTTCTTGAGTAAGGTAAAATTTTGTTCTCTACTTTTTCCAAACCCAAAACCAGGGTCTAAGATAATATCATGTATTCCAGCGGCTTGGGCTTCTTTAACCTGCGCACTAAAAAAATAGGCAATTTCGTTAACAACCTCTTTGTATTCTGTTTTTTGCTGCATGGTTTTTGGAGTACCCCGCATGTGCATCATCACATAGGGGACATTATGAGCCGCTACGACGGCAAACATTTTTGAATCCAATTGCCCGCCAGAAATGTCATTGATCATACTGACCCCCATATCCAAGCTCATCTGTGCTACCTCACTGTTGTAGGTGTCAATTGAAAAATGAGTAGTTGGAAATTCCCGCAGCAGTACGTTGAGGTAGGGGAGTAAGCGTTTTTTTTCAGTATCAGCTAGAATCAGTGGACTTCCCGGTTTACTGCTTGCGACGCCAATATCGATAAAAAAGGCACCTTCTAAGAGCATTTTCTCGGTGTGTGCCAAAGCTTTTTTTAACGAATTGTTTTTCCCTCCGTCGTAAAAAGAATCTTCAGTAAGGTTCAGTATTCCCATGATTTTGGGAGACTCCAAATCGATGAGGTGTTCTCGAATGCGAATCTGTTGGGCTGTGTTTTTCTTTTTGATAACTTGTGGAGGGGTTTAATTAATATTTTAAAAATATATTCGAAATTTATAGCAAATTTAATCGAAATGGAAGCTACCCAAAAGGAGTATCAGGAAATTGTTTCTCAATGTCGCTCATTATTTGAAAAGAAAATGAAGGACTACGGAGCCGCCTGGCGAATACTCCGACTTCCGTCACTCACAGATCAAATTTTTATTAAGGCACAGCGCATTCGCAGTTTACAAACGCAAACTACCAGAAAGGTGGATGAAGGGGAAGTGTCTGAGTTTATTGGAATTGTGAATTACAGTGTGATGGCGTTGATTCAGATTAAGTTAGGTGTTTCTGAACAAGTCAATATGAATTTGGAGGAAGCATTAGAAGAGTACGATGAACAAATTCAAATTATTTTTGAGCTCATGCTGAATAAAAATCATGATTATGGGGAGGCATGGCGTGACATGCGGGTCAGTTCACTTACCGATTTGATTTTACAAAAACTCCTTCGGGTAAAGCAAATTGAAGAAAATCAAGGGAAAACACTGGTGAGTGAGGGTATTGACGCGAACTATCACGACATGGTCAATTACGCTATTTTTGCCCTGATTCATCTCAAGGAGTAATGCGGTTTGTACTCGGAAAATTTGTTCAAGCTTTTCTAGCGCTTTTTGGTGTAGCAAGTTTGGTGTTTTTTCTTTTTACTGTACTTCCAGGAGACCCCGCCCAAATGATGTTGGATCAAAATGAAGATAGTGCACAACTTCAAGTGATTCAAGCTAAGTTTGGATTTGATCTCCCGCTTTACCAGCAGTATTTTTATTATTTAAACGACCTTTCTCCCATTTCATTTCATCCTACAAACCCCAATAAATTTGCGCATTATGATATGTCAATTTACGGAGGTATTAGATTATACAATGGCACTGAAAAGACACTGGTTCTTAAGTTTCCCTATTTTCGTACATCTTATCAAAAACGGGGAAAGCCCATTTGGGATATAATAAAAGAAACCCTTCCCAATACCGCAACTCTAGCTCTTTCTTCCATCTTGATCGCAATAGTTGCAGGGATTTTTTTAGGAATTTTAGCCACCTTATTTAAAGGCCATTGGTTGGACCGGGCACTACTTCTGTTGAGTACAATTGGGATGAGTGTCCCCTCGTTCTTCAGTGCAATTTTGTTTTCCTGGTTCTTTGGGTATGTATTAAATTCCTACACGCATTTGAACATGACAGGGAGTTTGTATGAATTGGACGATTTTGGAGAATCCTATCGGATTATTTGGAAGAATTTGATTTTACCTTCATTCGTATTGGGTATTCGCCCTTTGGCTGTCATTACCCAACTGATGCGTAGCAATCTTTTGGAGGTACTTTCCCAAGACTACATAAGAACGGCATATTCCAAGGGTTTGTCCAAGTATCAAGTGATTTTTAAACACGCACTTAAAAACGCGATAAATCCAGTGGTAACTGCAGTTTCGGGTTGGTTTGCTTCCCTTTTGGCAGGGGCTATCTTTGTGGAATACATTTTTGGATGGAAAGGTCTTGGTAAAGAAATTGTGGAAGCTTTGAATCAACTGGATATTCCTGTAGTCATGGGATCGGTTATTGTCATTGCCTTTCTCTTTATAATCATTAATATTGTGGTCGATTTGCTCTATAGCTATCTAGATCCAAGAATAAAAACAACATAAAACATGAGAAATAAAATCGTAGCTGGAAATTGGAAAATGAACAACGATTCTTCCGAAACAGAGGTTTTGCTAACCCAATTAAAATCGTTTAAAAAGCCAGAGGGTGTCCGGATTATGGTAGCCCCTGCTTTTATTCAACTCGCTCAAAGCACCGCCTTGTTAAAAGATGATGCGGTAGCCGTGGTAGCTCAAAATATGAATGCCGCGACTTCCGGAGCCTACACAGGAGAAGTTTCGGCTTCAATGTTGAAAGGGGTAGGCGTTCATGCTGTAATTCTTGGACATTCGGAAAGACGTTCACTTTTTCATGAAACGGACACGGGATTAGCTAGTAAAGTAAAATCTGCATTGGATGAGGGTATGGAGGTGATTTTTTGTTTTGGTGAGGAACTTAAGGAACGCAAATCCAACACTCATTTCGATGTGGTGGCACAGCAGATTCGAGTGGCGCTTTTTGACCTTCCCGTATCCGCTTGGAAACAAATTATTTTAGCGTACGAACCTGTTTGGGCCATTGGAACGGGGGAGACTGCCTCTCCAGCACAAGCTCAAGAAATGCATGCTTACATTCGAAGTTTAATCGCTTCAAATTACGACCAGGCTACAGCTGATTCCGTATCGATTCTCTACGGTGGAAGTGTGAAACCCAATAATGCTCAAGAAATTTTTGCAGGCGAGGATGTGGATGGCGGATTGATTGGAGGTGCCTCATTAAAAGCGGAAGACTTTATGGCCATTGTCAATGCTTTTTGAATGACGCAAACCTACATCGGTTATTATTTTAAAATTTCCCCAAAATCTCCATGGGATGAGATTTTACTTGCCCAGCTCCAAGACCTTCCTTTTGAAAGTTTTGAAATGTCGGAGACTGGATTAAATGCCTATGTTGCTGAAAAAGATCACTTTGAACCTTTTCTTTCTTCTATTTCACTTTTGGAGAGCAAAGAACTGAAAATCGAATATACATCTCGTTCCATTGAGCCCGAGAACTGGAATGCCAAATGGGAAGAAGCCTTTGAACCGATCGAGATCAATTCTGATTGTGTGATTCGTGCTGATTTTCATCCGTCATTCAACAAGAAATACGAGTTGCTTATCAATCCCAAAATGAGTTTTGGAACTGGGCATCACCAAACCACCCATATGATGCTCGAGTTGGCTTTGTCCCTTTCGCTAAATAAGAAGACAGTACTCGATATGGGATGTGGGACTGGGATATTAGCCATTTTAGCTTCAAAAAGGGGAGCCCAAGCCGTTGATGCAATAGATTGTGATCCGTGGTGTGTTGAAAATGCAAAAGAAAACGTTACAAAAAACCAATGTCAAAACATTACTGTAACTTTAGGTCAGAAAACTCTAAAGAAGGTTCCTTCCTATGATGTCATTTTTGCAAATATCAACAGGAATGTTCTTTTGGAACAGCTCCCTTCTTATGCGAAGGTATTACGCCCAGGGGGAAGCTTACTGCTTTCTGGGTTTTATAAAGAAGCTATTCCTATTTTAAAGGAAAGGTGTAATCGATTTGGTCTTCAAATAGTGGAAACAAAACAAAAAGAGTCCTGGTGTGCGCTGCGTTGTAAGAATGAGTAAAGAAAACCCAAAAATTGTCCCTCAAGAAATTGAGCAGGTCGATACGCTTGAAAAAAAAGAGCATGAAATCATACTTTACAACGACGATGTCAACACCTTTGATCATGTCATTGAATGTTTGGTAGCGATTTGTGAGCATACCTATTTGCAAGCAGAGCAATGTGCCTATATTGTCCATTATTCAGGAAAGTGTAGTGTAAAAACAGGGTCATTAGAAGAATTGATTCCTAAATGTACCGCTCTGTTGGAAGAGGGTTTAAGCGCGGAAGTGGTCTAACCTAGTTTGATTTTTTTCTTTGAAAGAAATCAGCGACCTTTGAAAAAAACAATGAATTTGAAAAATTTAATACTTATTACACTCATGATTACGACACTCAACGCCCTAGGTCAAAAAGCAGTTGACACCACAATTTATCAATTTAAAGTAACTAATCTGGAAGGGGAGAACTTTGATTTCAGCACCCTTGAAGGTAAAAAAATCATGATTGTCAATACCGCTTCAAAATGTGGATTGACCCCACAATACAAAAAACTTCAGGCATTGTATGAAAAATACGTGAAGGAAGACTTTGTGATTGTAGGTTTTCCAGCCAATAACTTTTTGTTTCAGGAGCC
The DNA here is from genome assembly GCA_964013865.1 of uncultured Flavobacteriaceae bacterium. Lineage (GTDB taxonomy): Bacteria > Bacteroidota > Bacteroidia > Flavobacteriales > Flavobacteriaceae > MS024-2A. The sequence continues at coordinate 2,844 of CAXGYE010000051.1, read as the reverse complement.
CGGTACTGATGAAGAAATTGCTGTGTTTTGTGAAAAGAATTACGGAGTAACTTTTCCGATGATGGGCAAAATTTCAGTCAAGGGAAAAAACATGCATCCTGTGTATCAGTTTTTGACCGATGAATCTAAAAACGGGGTAATCAGCACAAGTGTATCTTGGAATTTCCAAAAGTATTTGATCAATCCTGACGGACGCCTAGCAAAGGTACTATCTCCTAGAACCCAACCTGATGATCCTACAGTAATTTCATGGATAGAAAACTAAATGAAAGAAAATACAGATTTTAAGACCCTTTGCGTTCATGCTGGGGAACTCAAGGACGAACAGTACGGAGGAGCGATCTCACCCCTGTATATGTCCTCTTCCTATGCGTTTAATGATGTTGAAATCAATCAATACCCAAGATATTTTAATACGCCCAACCAACGTGGTTTAGCGACAAAAATTGCGGCTTTAGAAGGAGCGGAAGCAGGAATGATTTTCGGTTCGGGGATGGCAGCGATTAGCACGGCTTTACTATCTCATTTAAAATCTGGGGACCATGTTATTTTCCAGGATGACCTCTATGGCGGGACACGAAATTTTATAAAGCACGAGTTTCCCAAATACCGAATTCAATACAGCTTTACTGCAGGCCTTACGGCTACCGATTTTGAAAATGAAATTCAAGACAATACAAAAGGGATCTATATTGAAACACCAAGTAATCCTACTTTGAAAATTGTTGATTTACAAGCTATTAGCACTTTGGCTAAAAAGACGGGCTTGTGGACTATGATAGACAATACGTTTGCAAGTCCGGTAAATCAAAATCCGATCGCATTTGGAATTGATGTAGTGCTGCACAGTGCGACCAAGTATTTGGGAGGACACAGTGATATTTGTGCGGGAGCCGTATTAGGTTCTCAAAAAGCAATTGATCGCGTTTTTGAATCTGCAAAAAACCTCGGGGGAAGTTTAAGCGATTATACTGTTTGGCTTTTGGAACGGAGTATAAAAACCCTCTTTCTGAGGGTACAAGCTCAAAATCAGAATGCGCAATTGCTTGCAGAATTTTTAGCAGATCAAGATTGGGTTGACAACGTTTATTATCCAGGTTTGCCACAGCATCCAGATCACGAGATTGCCAAAAAACAAATGAAGGGTTTTGGTGGGATGCTGACGTTTGATTTGGCGCCAAACTTGGACTGTAAACAATTCCTTTTAGGGTTAAAACTAATTAAACCCACAATGAGTTTAGCGGGAATTGAAAGTACGGCTTTAAGCCCTCGACTGACTTCTCATGCTTTGCTGACCGAAACGGAACGCATTGCTCAGGGGATCACTCCCCAAATGGTGCGTTTTTCAACAGGAATTGAAGCGATTCAAGATTTGAAAGAAGATCTTATTCAATCGGTAAATCAACAACACTAATGAAGGTAGATCTACTGGCTTTTGGAGCCCATCCAGACGATGTGGAACTAGGTTGTGCTGGAACGATAGCCCTCTCTATAGCACAAGGCAAATCCGTTGTACTGATCGACCTGACCCAAGGGGAATTAGGTACCCGAGGATCGATAGAATTAAGAAAAGAGGAGGCTACTGCAGCTGCATCAATTCTAGGGGTACAACAGCGAGAAAATCTCAAATTTAAAGATGCTTTTTTTGTCAATGATGAAGCCCACCAAAGGCACGTCATTTCTAAGATAAGACAGTACAGACCAAAAATCGTACTGTGCAATGCAATAACCGATCGACATATCGACCACGGAAAAGGAAACCGATTAGTGAACGACTCTTGTTTTCTTAGTGGTTTGACGAAGATTGAAACCCAGGACGAAAAGGGAACATTACAGGAGCCTTGGCGTCCGAGCCTCGTTTTGGAATACATTCAGTGGAATGAAATTCAGCCTGAGATTATCTTGGATATTTCAGACCATCTGGAAACGAAAATGAAAGCGGTAGAGGCCTATTCCAGTCAATTTTTCGATCCCAGTTCCCAAGAATCCAAAACGCCTATAAGCAGTAAAAACTTTCTTGAAAGTGTACGGTACCGTGCACAAAATCTTGGGCGACTTATTGGAACTGAAGCTGGTGAAGGATTTACCTCGAAACAACCACTTTCTGTAAGAAATTTGGATGACTTAATTCGCTAGTTATGCCTCGACTTATTAAATGGGGGGTTCTAGGTTTAGGAAAAATTGCCCATAAATTTGTAAGTGATTTACAATTGGTAGCCGATTGTAAGTTGGAAGCCGTAGCCTCTTCTAATATGGCACGTGCAGCGGCTTTTGCTGAGCAGCACGGAGCAACCCGTTTTTATGGAAGCTACCAGGACTTATTTGAAGACGATCAGGTAGAGATTATTTATATTGCTTCATTAAATCAAGATCACTATGCGCATACACTCGCTGCATTAAAAAATAAAAAAGCAGTATTGTGCGAAAAACCACTTGCGATCAATCAAAAGCAAGTCTTGGAAATGATACGATGTGCCCGCGAGCACCAGACCTTTTTAATGGAAGGGCTCTGGACGCGTTTTAATCCGACTTTTGGGCAACTCCAACAATGGATTGCTGGGGGAGAAATAGGTACACTTCGATATCTTAACGCGACCTTTAGTTTTAACGGATTGGCATACGGAATAGATTCTCGATTATTTAATCCCGACAAAGCGGGGGGAAGCTTATTGGACATCGGTATTTATCCTTTATTTCTCGCTTATCAGCTGCTCGGAATTCCCAAATCTATACAAGCTTCAGCGGTCAAAGCGCCTACTGGAGTAGATGAACAAATCGCTGTGATTTTAAGCTATGACAAGGCACAAGCCATTTTGTATTCTAGTTTTTCACATAACGAAGACA
>CAXGYE010000050.1:0-7946 GCA_964013865.1 uncultured Flavobacteriaceae bacterium | reverse complement strand
AAAAGATTTCTTTAGAATTGAAAGACAGCCTGATGGAAAACACGACCTACACGTTCAATTTTGGAGAAGCCATTGTCGATTTTAACGAATCCAATCCAACCCCCTTTTTAACCTATACCCTTTCCACTGGGGCAACTATAGACTCCCTCTACATCAAAGGCAGGGTCACAGATGCTTTTGAAAAAGATACGGAAACCTTTATCTCGTTACAACTCTACCCGGTGGACAGCATCTATAAAGATTCGACCATTTATACCAACAAACCGCTCTATGTCACCAGCACATTGGACACTACGGTGTATCGATTTCAAAATTTGAGAGCAGGAAAATACAACCTTATTGCGTTACAGGATCAAGCAGGAAATTATCTTTTCGACCAAAGTGTTGATAAAATTGGGTATGTGGATCAGCTCATAGAACTTCCACAAGACTCGATCATTGACCTGCGCCTTTTTAAAGAACGCACCAATTTTGCATGGGACGCTCCCTATTTTATAAATGACCACCATGTTGTACTAGCCTATTACGGAGACTATCTTGAAGAATCTTTTGAAATGATTAGTGAAGTTCCCGAAAGCTTTGAGTCCTTGGTTACTATAAACAGAGAGAAAGACAGTTTGAATTATTGGTTCCGAGGAGCTGCACTAGATTCGATAAAATTTAAATTGGAAATTCAAGATACCCTGAGAACCAAAACCGCTTTTTTTAAAGAACCCATCAAAGATTCATTAGTCATTACTCAATTTAAAAAGGGAAGTTTGCGACTCAAGGAGAAGTTTGAATTGGCGAGTAACCTCCCGATTACCCGAATCAATTCAGATCGCGTTTTAGTGACCAATGTGGATACCTTGCCTGTAGCTGCTACATTGGAAATTCTCGAAAATTATGATCGTGTTAAAGTGGATTTCGAAGTCTTACCCAGCGATCGCTATCAGATCACCCTTTTACCCAATGCCTTAGAAGATTTTTGGGGACAAACTCATGATACTTTGGTTTTTAAAACCTCTACTAAAAAAATAGAAGACTATGGAAATATTTTTCTCCGAGTACAGCACGATTCTCCCCATCCCTATATTCTTGAGTTAATTAAAAGCGATAAAGTTGTTCGTCGCTACGACCGTCCTATCGCTGGAAATAACTATCGTTTTGAGTTGCTGGACGCTGGAAAATATATCGTACGTCTCATCGAAGATGCCAATGCAAATAGACAATGGGACACTGGGAATTATCTACAAAAAATACAGCCTGAAAAGGTGATCTATTATTGGAAAGAAATTGATTTGAGGGCAAACTGGGACATGAACGAAACCTTTAATACAAGTCAAAATTATCTCGATCTTCCAGAAAGCGCAACTGTTTCCGGTGTGCTTGCAGTTCCAGATAATCCAACTCAGCCGTAACGGATTCTTCCTCTGAAGAAACCGTTCCCGAAACCAATTTACCCAAAGGGTCGTAAATCGCAGTATGCCCGGGATACTCCAAGCCTTTTTCATCTGAACCTATACGATTGACTCCCGCCACAAAACACATATTCTCAATGGCACGCGCTTGAAGTAGCGTATCCCAAGCATTGATCCTTGGTGCGGGCCAATTGGCTACAAAAATTAAAAAATCATAATTTGTAGTATTTCGATTCCAAACGGGAAAACGCAAATCATAACAAATCCGTAAACAGATCTTCCAACCTTTGTATTCAAACAAGCCGGAATTGGTTCCTGCCGAATACGCTTTATCCTCCCCTGCTAAAGTAAAGGTGTGTCGTTTGTCGTACAATGCTACAGGCCCATTTGGACCTACCATCACAAACCGATTGAAAAATTTTCCTTCTTCCTCAATCACCAAACTACCCCCCAAAAGAACGTCCCATTGGGCAGCCCAGGATTGCATCCACTGGATCGTAATCCCATTCATAGATTCTGATACCAAATGAGAATTCATAGTGAACCCTGAACTAAATAATTCTGGAAGCAGAATGATATCCGCAGCTGGGTTCAATTGATCGAAATGCCGATCGATATAGGCTCTGTTTTTACCCGCATTTTCCCAAAAAAGTGGGATTTGCAGGGCAGTGACATTCAGTTTTGCTTTCATAGCTGGAGTTCGCAATAAAAAATAGGGTTTTACTTCATTATTTATTTATCTTTAAATGTAATCGAAAACGCTTATGATTAAGTGAAAATAACGATAAAATTTATATTGCCTTTCTTACTGACGAGCGCGCTAGCCCTGGGACAAACCTATTTCCCACCTGCTAATGGCACACCATGGGAGCACCGTACTCCAGAAGAATTCAAAATAAAAAGTACACGTTTAGAGGTCGCCATCAACTATGCCCAAGAAAATGAGTACAGCGGAGCCAAGGATTTGCGCATTGCAATCTATAAAGGTTTTGAACGCGAACCCTATCATCAGATTTTAGGTCCTACCAAAAAGCGTGGAGGTCCCGCTGGAATAATTTTAAAAGACGGATATATCATTGCCTCTTGGGGAGACACCCAAAGGGTGGATATGACCTTTAGTGTGACAAAAAGTTACCTGTCCACCGTGGCGGGTCTAGCGGTAGATCGAGGAATGTTCCAACCCCAGGATCGAGTTACAAATTTGATTTGGGATACCACTTTTGACGGGGCTCACAACCAACAAATCCGTTGGGAGCACCTGTTAAATCAGTCTTCGGATTGGTCTGGAACCCTTTGGGGAGGACACGACTGGGCAGATCGTCCCCCAAGTGAAGGAGGAATAGACGATTGGAAAAACAGAAGTTACCACACTCCCGGAACTCATTTTGAATACAACGATGTACGGGTGAATGTACTTGCCTATTCACTTTTAAATGTATGGCGGAAACCACTACCTCAAGTTTTAAAAGAAAATCTTATGGATCCCATAGGAGCCAGCCCTACTTGGCGGTGGCATGGATACAAAAACTCTTGGATAGAGCTGGATGGTAGTCGGATGCAATCTGTTTCTGGAGGTGGACACTCGGGGGGTGGGCTGTTTATCAACACCGAAGATCACGCACGCTTTGGCCTCTTGTTTTTAAACCAAGGAAATTGGGAGGGAAAACAACTCCTCAGCAAACAATGGATTCAAGAGGCGACGAAGTCTTCCCTGGCTCAAGTGAATTACGGTTATATGTGGTGGCTCAATAAAAAAGGAACTAATCGGTATTGGGAAGGAGTCCCTGAAAACGTGTTTTATGCCGCAGGCTTTGGAGGAAATTTTATCATTATTCTCCCAGACCAAAACGTAGTCGTCGTCACCCGTTGGCTAGAACCTAGTCAAGTGGGAAGTTTTATGAAAAAAGTAATGGATGCTCTCCCCTAAAGCACTAGTTTTTGATATGGACGGGACCTTGGTCGATAATATGTCGTATCACAAACAGTCCTGGATCGACCTCTTTGAATACCACAAGCTGGATTTAGACTACGAAACCTTTGACCGCAAGTATCACAAAGGCTCGCTAGTGGAAATCATGGCACATTTGTTTCCTCATATTTCCGATGAGGAAGAACTTTTTCGCATGGGGAGTTATAAGGAAGCTCTGTATCGAGATCTCTACCGACCCCATGTAAAAGCTCTTGGAGGATTGCTTCCCTTTTTAAAAAAAATCCAAGCCCAAAATTTACCAATGGGAATCGCTACGATGGGCGATCAGCACAACATTGATTTTATTTTTAAAGCCTTGGATCTGGATTCCTTTTTCCATTCTACTACAGGGGGACATCAAGTAAAACATGGGAAACCTCATCCTGAGATTTTTCTCACTGCCGCCCAAAAATTAGGAATTCCCCCAAAAGACTGTTTGGCCTTTGAAGACAGCCGCTCGGGAGTCGCTGCTGCAAAAGCTGCTGGGATGCAGGTCATAGGGGTCCGTACGATGCTTGATAAAAAAACACTTTTAGAGTTGGGGTGTATTCAGGTTATCGAAAATTACAGTTCTTTGAGCTTGCCCTAAGTAAAAGTTTTTATTTTTAGCTACTTATAAATCCCTAATTGATCTACTACCATGAAAAACCTAAGCTTTAACAATAAAAAATTTGTACTCGTACAAAACTCCAAAACAGGAAAAGTAAATTCTGAAACCTTATTTTTCTACAAACAAGAGCGAGATTTAGTAACTGCTGATTATCAAGGAGGAACCGTACGGTATGGTAAAATCATTGCGCTCTTAGAAAATGATAAACTAGATATGCTGTATCAATGTGTAACTGATGAGGGACAGCTCAAAGCAGGAAAAGCGCTAGCAACAGTCTCTTTTACAGAAAGTCAAAAGATTAGATTAAAATTGAATTGGGAGTGGATCATTGGTGAAATTTCAAGAGGTAATTCTGAATATATTGAAATTTAAAATCAAAAAATAAATCACTAATTCTAATTCTAAATGAATGAATCTCCCACACTTCACTCTTTTATTAGGTCTTATTGTAGTAGCCTGCTTAACCTATTTTCTACATGAGTGCGCACATGGTCTGGCTTACTTCTATTTTGAAATTGATTTCGACTTAAAATTGAATACAATTGTTCTTCAAAAAGACAACCTCTTTCTAACTCAATTTCAAATTTCTTTTGGCTACTTATTTGTTTAGTTTGATTTAGGAAAACAATACTAGTGAACCCTTTTGGGTAAAAAATCGTAAAAAAAAATGAAAAAAACAGTCTTACTCACAGGAGCCAGTAAAGGCATAGGTAGAGCCTTAGCCCAAAAAATGTTAAGCAAAGGATATTATGTTATTGGCACAAGCAGAACCCAAAGTTTTGACTTCAATCACAAAAATTTTTTCCCGTTAAAACTAGATCTTTCTGATCCCCGAAGTATTGAAAATACTCATAAGAATATTTTCACAAATTTTGATTGTATTGATATCTTAATCAACAATGCTGGAATTGGCCCCGATCTAGACACCAAAAACCCAAAGAGAGATTCTTTTAGCCAAACGTTTGATGTTAACGTTAGCGGTACTGTTTTTTTTACAGAACCACTTATTGAATTGATACCGAAAAGTGGAGTGATTCTCACTATTTCTTCAAAAATGGGATCTATTGAGGTTTGTGAATTAACCGATTCTGTAGCGTATAGAATGTCGAAAAGTGCTTTAAACATGTACACAAAAATCTTATCGAATCGGCTTGAAAATAAAATCAGAGTTGCTTCCATTCACCCAGGTTGGGTAAAAACAACCATTACAGAAAGTAGTCTTAAAAATGCCCGATTAACCGCTGAAGAGTCGGCAAAAAACATTTACGCTTTTCTCGAAAGTGATTTTAATAACGGGACGTTTTGGGATTCTGAAAGAAACACCCAATTACAATGGTAAAAGGTTACCCCTTCAAACTCGCGGATAAATATTCACGATTCATTCTAGCGATATTTTCCAGTGAAATTCCTTTAGGACATTCTACCTCACAAGCGCCTGTATTGGTGCAATTTCCAAAGCCTTCTTCGTCCATTTGTTTGACCATGCTTAGGACGCGGTCTGTGGCTTCTACTTTTCCTTGTGGAAGCAATGCATACTGAGAGACTTTGGCTGAAACAAACAACATCGCAGAGGCGTTTTTACAAGTGGCTACACAAGCCCCACATCCGATACAGGTCGCTGCGTCAAATGCTTTGTCCGCATCGTGTTTGTCGATTGGAATCGCGTTGGCATCTTGGGTGTTCCCCGAAGTGTTTACGGAAACAAAACCGCCCGCTTGCTGTACTCGATCGAAAGCAGAACGATCTACGGTTAAATCTTTGATTACGGGGAAAGCTTCAGCACGAAAGGGTTCAATAGTGATCGTATCTCCATCTTTAAACTTTCTCATGTGCAGTTGACAAGTGGTTACCAAACGATCGGGACCGTGTGCTTCTCCATTGATAAACATCGAACACATCCCACAGATTCCCTCACGACAGTCGTGATCAAATGCTACAGGTTCTATCCCTTGCACCATAAGTTGTTCATTCAACACGTCCATCATTTCTAAGAAAGACATATCTGGTGAAACCTCGTCCATTTTGTAGGTTTCCATTTTTCCTTTGGCTTGCGAATTGGCTTGACGCCAAACTTTTAATGTCAAATTCATAGTTCTAGTTTATTGGCTTAACAACTATTTATACGATCTTGTTTTTACTTCAATTTCTTCATAGTTCAACTCCTCTTTGTGAAGTTTTGCTTTTGCGGGTACTCCTTTGTATTCCCAGGCAGAGACAAACGTAAAGTTTTCATCATCCCGCAAGGCTTCTCCTTCGGGTGTTTGAGATTCTTCTCGGAAATGTCCTCCGCACGACTCGGTGCGTTCTAGCGCATCTTTGGCAAACAACTCGCCCAGCTCTAAAAAGTCTGCAACGCGCCCTGCTTTGGCCAGTTGTTCGTTGAATTCGTCTGCCTTGCCCGGAACATTGACGTTTTTGTAGAAGTCTTCGCGCAGTTCTTGGATTTCTTTGATGGCTTCTTTAAGTTCCTTTGCATTTCGGGACATACCACATTTGTTCCACATGATTTTACCCAGCTTTCTGTGGTAATAGTCCACTGAGTTTTTCCCTTTGTTACTGATAAAGCCATCAATTTGTGCTTTTACAGCTGCCTCGGCTTTTTCAAATTCGGGAAGTTGGGTGTCAATCGGCCCCGTTCGGATATCGTCTGCGAGATAATCGCCAATGGTATAGGGTAAAACAAAATATCCATCTGCCAAACCTTGCATAAGTGCAGAAGCTCCAAGGCGGTTGGCACCGTGGTCTGAAAAGTTGGCCTCACCAATAGCATAACAGCCTGGAATAGTGGTCATCAAATTGTAATCTACCCATACCCCACCCATGGTATAATGCACCGCAGGATAAATCATCATCGGAGTTTCATACGGATCTTGGTCAACAATTTTTTCATACATCTGGAACAAGTTCCCGTATTTGGAACGGACTACAGTTTGTCCTAATTTTTTTACTAAAACGGCATCGTTTTCGTCCAAGCCTTTTACATGGGCTTGCTCTTTTCCATAGCGCATGATGGCTGCAGCAAAATCCAAATACACAGCTTCTCCTGTTTTGTTTACTCCAAAACCAGCATCACAGCGTTCTTTTGCAGCGCGGGAAGCCACATCACGGGGAACCAAATTTCCAAAGGCAGGGTAGCGTCGTTCTAGATAGTAATCCCGATCTTCCTCAGCAAGGTCTGTGGGTTTTAATTTCCCTTCGCGAATGGCTTTGACGTCTTCTAATTTTTTAGGTACCCAAATGCGTCCGTCGTTTCGGAGTGATTCCGACATCAAGGTCAACTTGGACTGGTGATCTCCAGAAACAGGAATACAGGTGGGGTGAATTTGAGTAAAACAAGGGTTGGCAAAGTGCGCTCCTTTTTTATGAATTTTCCAAGAAGCAGAAACATTACTCCCCATCGCATTGGTGGAAAGAAAGAAAACATTTCCATAGCCTCCCGAAGCGATGACTACGGCATGAGCCCCATGGCGCTCAATTTTTCCATTGACTAAGTTTCGTGTAATGATTCCACGTGCCTTCCCGTCCACCACTACGACATCCATCATCTCATGGCGGTTGTACATTTTAATTTTACCTCGACCAATTTGACGGTTCATCGCAGAGTAGGCTCCTAATAGCAACTGCTGTCCTGTTTGTCCTTTAGCGTAAAAAGTACGGGAAACCAAAACCCCTCCAAAAGAACGGTTGTCCAATAATCCACCGTAATCCCGAGCAAAAGGAACCCCTTGGGCAACACACTGGTCAATGATATTGGTAGACACTTCTGCCAATCGGTGAACATTGGCTTCTCGAGAGCGGTAGTCACCTCCTTTGATGGTATCGTAAAACAAACGATAGGTTGAGTCTCCGTCTCCTTGATAATTTTTTGCTGCATTGATTCCTCCTTGGGCAGCGATAGAGTGTGCGCGTCTCGGGGAATCTTGAAAACAAAAGGTTTTGACATTATAACCCAGTTCTGCAAGGGTAG
>CAXGYE010000049.1:0-7979 GCA_964013865.1 uncultured Flavobacteriaceae bacterium | reverse complement strand
CAAAAGCCTTTACTTTGCTGGCCGGAGATGCCGCTTCAGGAGGAAGTACCTCCAGAGGTTTTTGACGCGCCTGCATAATCCCGCGCATATTGGGGATAATTAAATCCTTTTCTTCTACCAATCCCTTCTGCGCTCCGATTACCAGAGGAAGAGTAGCGCTTAAACTTTCTTTACCTCCGTCAATTTCTCTTTGGACATTGACTTCGTCAGATGCAATGTCCATTTGGATACAATTGGCAACATAGGGCATCTCCAGATGTGTTGCCAGCATACCACCTACCATTCCGCCGTTATAATCGATGGATTCTCGTCCTGTGATAATGAGATCATAGGATTCTTTTTTACAAATTGCAGCCAGCTGAGTAGCGACTTCAAAACCGTCCTGTGCTTGCAGGTCTACCCGAAGGGCTTGGTCCGCACCGATGGCTAAGCATTTTCTTAAAATGGGTTCACAAGAGGCGTCTCCAACGGTGACTACCGTGATTTTGGCGCCAACTTTTTGTTGAAACCAGACAGCTCGGGTCAGTCCAAATTCATCATTCGGGTTGATTATGAACTGAACTCCCTGTGTTTCAAAGGCTGTGTTTTCCTCTTTAAAATTGATTTTTGAAGTGGTGTCTGGTACATTGCTAATGCAAACTAAAATGTTCATAGTAATTTATTTAATACGAAAATAAACAAAAAAATGACACCGTGTCACTTTTTTTAAATTACTTATTTTAATGCTACAGAAGCAGCGTCTTTTACCAAACGAAAACCCGTATGCTGCAAACCCGTATCGGGGGAAGATTTCATGCGCGCGCTCACGCGATAACCAGAACAATAGGCATCATTACACAAAAAAGACCCTCCACGCATAACCTTTTGCTTAAGATAAGGCTGGTAAGGATCATAGGGTTTTTCAGGTCCCTGAGGATTGGCGACTTTACTCCCTTTAAGGTTGGCGTAATAGTCAAAGTTATACCAATCTGAACACCATTCCCATACATTTCCAGCCATATCATACAGTCCAAAGGGATTGGGTTCGAAAGAGGCAACGGGTGCGGTATAAAAAAATAAATCTCTTACATTATTCTGATAGGGAAAATCCCCTTCCCAGGAGTTGGCTTTTGGGGTTCCCTCGTTTACGGGTTCATTCCCCCAGGGGTAAAGTACTTCTTCCTTTCCCCCGCTAGCTGCCCATTCCCATTCCGCTTCCGTAGGAAGCCGTTTTCCTGCCCAGTTTGCGTACGCTTGGGCATCGTACCAAGAAATATGGACGACAGGATGATTTTCTTTTCCTTCCAGGGTGCTGCCAGGACCTTTGGGGTGTTTCCAACTCGTATTGGGTTGCCATCTCCACCAACTGTCGTAGGCATTGAGATCTACAGGTCCTTTTGTAGCTTGAAAAACAAGGGAGGCTGCCTGTAAAAGTGAATCGTGAGGTTTCGGAGTTCCCGGAGGAAGTTCTTTTTTTATTTCCTCCCAATCGGGTGCTATTTCCGCGGTTGTTACATAGCCTGTTGCTACCACAAATGCTGCAAATTCAGCGTTAGTGACTTCGGTTTGATCCATCCAAAACCCATCCACCTGAACGGGGTGTTGTGGCGACTCGTCTCGCCTCGATTGACTGTTTTCACTTCCCATTTTATAGGCACCTGAGGGAATCCAAGCCATTCCGTCTTTTACTAAAGGTTCATATTGGGTGGCTACTTCTTTACAACTTAGGAGACACAAGACCAAAAAAGAGCTAATCAAAAAGGTAAAACGCATATTTTAAAATTAAATAAATTGATTGATGATGTTTTCAAACCGTTCTTGTTTACCACTGATTCGTTTAGTAGGGTTCCCGTTAAAAGCAATTTCAGCTAAAGCTTCTAAACTAAGGGTTCCCTTTTCAAAGGCGGCTCCTGATCCAGTATCAAAAGAAGCATATCGTTCTTTTCGCAAGGAACTAAAGGAGGAGTGGGTTAAAATTTTCTCAGCGGTCAACAAGGCTCTAGCAAAGGTATCAGCTCCACCAATATGGGCATGAAAGACATCTTCTAAATCGGTAGAATTCCTTCTAATTTTAGCATCAAAATTGATTCCGCCTCCCTGCAGACCTCCCGCTTGTAAGAAGACCAACATGGCTTCGGTCACTTCGTATAGGTTGACAGGAAATTGATCTGTATCCCATCCGTTTTGGTTGTCTCCTCGGTTGGCATCAATACTTCCCAGCATCCCAGCATGGGCAGCTACGGCGAGTTCGTGCTCAAAAGAGTGCTGTGCTAAAGTGGCGTGATTGACTTCAATATTCAATTTAAAATCTTTTTCCAATCCGTAGGTTTTCAAAAAACCGATCGCTGTGGCTGCGTCAAAATCGTATTGATGCTTCATGGGTTCCATGGGTTTGGGTTCAATGAAAAAGGTTCCCGTAAATCCTTGTCCCCTTGCATAATCTCTTGCCATGGAAAGCAGTTGTGCCATATGGTCTAGTTCTCTGCCCATATCCGTATTGAGCAAGGACATATACCCTTCTCTTCCTCCCCAAAAGACATAATTTTCTCCTCCTAGGGAAAGGGTCAAGTCTAGTGCCATTTTGATTTGCGCCCCTGCACGAGCCACCACATTAAAATCTGGATTGGTCGCTGCTCCGTTCATGTACACCGGGTTTGAAAAACAGTTGGCCGTACCCCACAAAACTTTTACTCCTGAGGCTTTTTTCTTTTGGCTAATATAGTCGGCGATTTGATGCAAACGCTTTTCTGTTTCTGCCAAACTATCTGCCTCGTCCACTAAATCCACATCGTGAAAGCAGAAATAATCAAATCCTAATTTGGTTATTAATTCAAAAGCAGCATCCGCTTTATCACGAGCGCGCTGCATTGGGTCGTTTGATTGATCCCAGGGAAACTGTTGGGTTCCTGGCCCAAAAGGATCGCCGCCTTGGCCACAGAAGCTGTGCCAATAGGCTATCGCAAATTTAAAATGATCCCGCATCGGTTTTCCCATTACAACTTGTTCTGGATTATAGTACTTAAAGGCGAAAGGATTGTCCGATTCTTTCCCTTCAAAGGGAATGGCTCCAATCCCTTTGTAAAATTCCTGATCTCCGGTTAAAATCATAGTTCTTTATTTAGTTGATGTTCTAGTTCGTTTTTCCATTTTTGATAGGCCTCTTGATAGATTGAAACTGTTTTATCTGGTTCTATTTCAGCCACTTTATCATGCTGACTGACGTGTTCATTCATCCGATCCAGCTCCCCTTTTTCCAAACCTGCAGCCCGGGCAGCTCCTACGGCTCCTGTGGTGTTGTAAATTGATATGGGTTGTTGGATTAAAGTAGCAAGGGTAGTCGAAAAAATTTCAGATCGGAAAAGATTGTCGTTTCCTGCTCGGATGACCTGTGCATCCAAACCGTCAGCCTTCATAATCTCCATACCATAGGCAAAAGAAAAAGCGATGCCTTCCAAAGCGGAGCGAAACAGGTGTGCGTGCTTATGAAGGTTTAAATTTAAGTTGCTAAAATGGGTTCCCAAATTGCGGTTGTTCAGCATCCGTTCACTCCCATTTCCAAAGGGAAGATTTACCAATCCTTCGCTTCCAACTGCGACATCAGCAGCCAAGCGATTCATAGTATTGAAATCTTTACTTTGCGTGAGATTCTTCAACCAACTGTATTGAATTCCTGCCCCGTTGATACACAAAAGTGTTCCAATGCTAGGCTTTTCTTCTGTGTAATTGACATGGGCAAAGTGATTGACTCGAGAAAACTCTTGGGAAGTATTTCGGTCTGTTACCGCGAAGAGTACGCCGGAGGTACCTCCTGTTGCAGCGACTTCACCGGGACGTAAAACATTGAGAGATAACGCATTATTAGGCTGATCTCCCGCGCGGTAGCGAATGGGAATTCCTACGGGTAAGCCTGTTGCTAAAGCCGCTTTTTGCGTTGTTCTCCCTTGGTTTTCAAAGTTCTCTACCAAAGGAGGGGTCAGGGTTCTAGCAATACCGTAATGATCCAACAACCAGTCTGCTACTTTTTTCTCTTTGTAATCCCAAAGCATCCCTTCAGACAAACCGTTTTTTGTGGTGGCAACCTCATCTGTTAATTTATAGGCGATGTAGTCTCCAGGAAGCATGTAGTGCGCTACTTGCTTATAAACTTCAGGCTCATTTCCTTTGACCCATTTAAGTTTTGATGCGGTAAAGTTTCCCGGAGCGTTGAGAAGATGGGTGCCGTATTTTTGAACGCCAATAGCGTCCGCCGCTTGGTCTCCAATAGCAACTGCCCTACTGTCACACCAGATGATGGAATTTCTTAGAAGTTTTTTTTGACGGTCCAGAAGAACCAATCCGTGCATTTGATAGGAAATCCCCACTGCCTTAATCTGTTGCGCATCGATTTTATTTTCTGAAAGGATTCTTTGGGTTGCCTGGCATAGGTGTTTCCACCACATTTCGGGATCTTGCTCTGCCCAATCCGGTTGGGGCGCGTGAATACGCATTTCCCCCTCTGGCTCATAAAGTACAGCAATTTTTTTATTGCTTTCCGCATCGACCAGGGCTACTTTTACCGAAGAACTCCCAATGTCATATCCTATATAATACATCTAATTTCAATAACTCTCTTTAGGAGAGTCACTGCGTTTTAAATATAATTAAAAGTTTGTTGGAACTTCTTGACTCGATCCTAAAATTTAAATTCAAAACACCCCTCTAAAAAGAAAGGCTTCAATTCAAATCCATTTTAGGTACTCACAGAATAAATTGATTGAGCTGGAACGTTCCCTTGGTATTGATAAGCAGAGGAATGAAAAGTCAGAAACAACTAAAATGTCCCCAATCCTTACTTTATTGGTCTAGTCTAAAAAAGCAGCTACTTTTTTAACAAATGATTTGTTCCAATCCAAGGATGAATTCTCATAATAAAACTGCACTACTTCCTTTGTCGTATCGGATGCTCCGTGTTTAGAGTCTAAAAGTTGAGCAATAAATTCTTGCGCTGTTGCTTCCCCTTGGGTTTGTTGTAAGGCATAAATTCCTAAGAGGTGTTTTTTAGAAGGTCTAGAAAGTTGTTTTAATGAATAGTCGGTAACTTGCTTCAGCTCTATTTCGAAAGGTTTTATCTCCTTCTTTTCTTGATGTAAGTATGCCATTAGAAAACGTACCCAACGCTCTTCGGGATCAAAAGGTTTCCCAACGCCCAAATGTTCTGGCCAAAGTAATGCTGTTTTTAATTGGTCTACCGCCGCATCAGAATTGTCTTTATTTATTTTTTGAAGCGCACTTCCCAAATAGGCTTGCGTATAAATCTTACGTCCTTCTGTTGCATGTTCATAGGGTAATATTTGAAGATCTTGAAGCAGGGAAATTGATTTATCATACTCCTGCTCGGCATTAAGGATTTGAGCTAGTAACATCCCTGCAAAGTAATTTTGAGGATTTTGTTTGTAGGTTTTTTTAATAATAGACAAGGCACTCATACTGTCCCCTGACTGGAACAAGTCTTCCGCTAAAGCAAAGGCGTACCTCCAATTTTTGGAATCCGATTTATAGGCGCTCTGCAGCTCGTTTTGATGACCTTGAATTCCTCTGTTTTTAAACAACATACCTCGGACAAAATAGAAGAGGGGATCTTTCGGAAGCGTTCCAAGCTTCTGAAAAAGAGACACTCCTTTATCCCATTGGGAACGCCCTAAATAATTTAATGCCAAAAGATATTGGGCTTTCCAAGAAGTACTGTTTTTAGTAACCCAATGGAGCATTTCCAGACTTTCATTTCGAAAAGGAAAAACAAACGCGATGGATTCATTTTCTAATTGAGACAAGGCATTAATATCTTCTTTTAGATAAGCAGTCCACAGTTTATTTAGGAGGTTGTTCGGACTTAGTTCAAGTAACGTGACGGCCTCCTCATCCCGATTGCGGTTGTGGTAAAACAGGGCCAACTCCAAAAGGGTTTGTTCTGGAAATTCCGATCGGTGGGTTTGGAGTACCTCATCCTCCGTTAGGGTATTCATCAAATGCTTTTCAAAGTAAACTAGATGATTTAAAGGATCAATGGCTTCTATTTGTTTTAAGACTTTGAAGGCTTTTTCTTTTTCCCCTTGTATCCTGTGGAGCACCGCTTTTTGTGAAAGTGCATTGATGTTTTCTGAATTAAACTTAAGCGCAATGGTGGTGTAATGTAGTGCTTCCCCATAGTCCTGCTCGATCAAATGAATTTGCGCCAAAAGGGTATTGGCTTGGGCTCTGTATGCGGAAGAGCGTGCTGCCCAACCCAAGTGTTCTTTGGCATTTACCTGGTCTTTTTGAGTCATGTAGCTGAGCCCTGCAACATAATTTAGTCCCGTGTGATAGGCATCGATTTGCAAGCCTGTATTGGCGATTTCTAGTGCTTTTTCATACCGCCCCATTCGGTGATAAAGGAATGCAAGTTCTTTGCGTGCTTCCAAGTGAAAAGGATCCTTTTCCAACACCTCTAAAAGCAACTGCTCTGCAAGGGGATAGTCTCTGTAACGTTGTGCATCTTTTGCTGCTAAAAATTCTTTTTCTACAGTAGCCACTTTTTGCAGTTTAGGAGGATCAAAACTTCTTTTGATGATTTTAGGATTTGAATTGTAATACAATTTTAGTCCAGGTACTTCTATCGTATATGCATCAGAGGGTTTGACAAATGAAAGACTATAGACTCCATTGGGCTCTGTATCAATGCGTTGTTCCTCTTTTCCTCTGGTAGACTGGAGCACAACAGAAGAAGCCGAAACTTTGAATGCGTTAATTTTTATTTCCAGGCTAGTGGCTGTTTCCACTACATTCATAGCACCCCACTGAGAAGCTTCTTTGATTCCACCAATCTCTTTGACAGGAAACCACACCTCGGTCCACTGATCCGTTAAGTGGGGATCAAAAGTAGCCTGACTGATCGGATTTTCTTCTCCTGGAAAATATTGTACATAAAGTCTTCCTGCTTGGTATTCAATATACTGACCGTCTGTATCGGTGAGAAGGTCTTCCCAAATTGCTCCTGCTCTGGAAAGGTTCCACAACCATAATTTCTGTCCTGGGATTTCATCATAACGCCCCCAATGCCCAAATCCGGTGTTACTTTTTTCGTAATATCCCCCAAAAAAGTCATTGTATTCCCCTACGACATGGTAAGATTTACTAGGCCCGAAATTGTTTTGTTTGTATTGCGACAAATCTCTGTTTAAAGGATCTACAGGCCATGCCTTGGCTTCTCCTCCATGAGTAAGGTATCGATCTCCTGGGGTATAAAAAACCAAATCCTCTTGTGCCGCAGCGGCAGCTGTCATCCAGTTGTAGTATGCTTGTTCAATATCCGTAGGGTTATACCAAAGGGCTTGGGTAGTAAACGCACTTTGGTCTTTGGGTAAGATGACTTTTACGCGCCATTGGGTTCTGGAAGGCAAATCTATACCTCCTACTGTACACAACAGATCTCCGTTGGGAAGTTCCTCCGTTCTGTAGTCCGTAGGTGTACCCGTACCCGGATGATGCCCAATAACACCAAAATTAAACTCAATACCTCCCGAGGTCCAAGGACCGCGCATGGCGATGTTTCTAAATTTTGCAACTTCGTTTTTATAAATAAACTCATTGCCGTTGCTTTTATCTGTTGCTCCCCAAACCTTACCTCCAACTTCTGGAGCTACTTGTACTTCAATCCACTGATTTTCCAAAGTAATCTTCTTAAACGGAACCTCTGATTTTTTTATCGCGTAGCCTTGAAATTTATGATAGGGATAAATTTTGGAATTGAACAAAAAGGCAGGGAGCGGATTTGGATCTCCAAAGGAATAAATGGGAAAGAGTTCCACTGTTTCTGTAATGACAGTCTCTTGTCCGTAAAAAAAAGAACTGATTCCCAAAAAAAATACGAAGGCATAGGTTTTACAATTCAGTACAGTTAAAGAATTCATAGTGAATTATTAATTAATTGTTATCGTCTTTAGTAAAAGAAATTGGTGTAGCAGTAAACTTGCTTCCTCCCTGTT
>CAXGYE010000048.1:0-7980 GCA_964013865.1 uncultured Flavobacteriaceae bacterium | reverse complement strand
CCCCATGGCCATGATAAAAGGACTGGCGGTGGTTTCTAAAAAAGCCAAGCCAAACGTCAAAACATATAGAGACATTAGAAAAAAACCGAAGGCTTCGTATTGCGCTGCTGGATAAAAAAGAAGGGCCCCAAAGGAGTACAAACCTAGCCCCAGTAAGATTCCTTTTTTATAGCTGTATTTCCGTACAAAAAGAGCAGCAGGAATGGCCATAGTCGCATAACCTCCATAAAAAGCCAACTGAACCCATGCGGCTTTGGCGTTAGAAAGTTCCATCAAAGTTCCAAACGCAGCGACCATCGGATTGGTCATGTCATTGGCAAAGCCCCAAAGGGCAAAAAGTGAAGTGATCAAGATAAAAGGTAGGAGTACTTCTTTAGCTACTAAGGGGGTTTTTATTTTTTCCAAAAGACTTCTATTTATTTATTTAAATCAAAAATTTTATCCATCAAAACCCACTTGGTTCCTGGTGGTGTATTCGGAAGGGCTTGTTGATATTCCCACATCAACTGCTCCCATTCTTGGACTTTCGGATCGGCTGCCTCTTTTTTTGCTTTTTCTTTCAGCGTAAAATCAGTATTGACCTCAATTCTCATAAACAAACGCGTTCCCGTATGGAAAATTTCTGCCTTTTCAATTCCTGAAGCTCTTATACTTTGCAGAATTTCAGGCCAAACTTTCTTGTGGTGGTCTTTATACGCTTTGATTTTCTCGGGATCGTTTTGAAGGTCTAATGCAAAACAATAATTTTTTGGTTGTTGATCGTCCATACTACTAGGTGTTGGGTTTTGAAAGTGCACGGTCT
The DNA here is from genome assembly GCA_964013865.1 of uncultured Flavobacteriaceae bacterium. Taxonomy (GTDB): domain Bacteria; phylum Bacteroidota; class Bacteroidia; order Flavobacteriales; family Flavobacteriaceae; genus MS024-2A. Next base: position 7,178 of record CAXGYE010000048.1, on the reverse strand, counting down.
AAATGGGTATATCCCCCATCAACATAAATCAACTGTCCAGTGGTGTGACTCGACTTTTGTGAAAGTAAAAACGCTACTGTATTTGCAATCTCCTCTTTGGTGGTCATTCGGTTTTCCAGCGGGATTTGATCCGTGATGGAAGCTAACTTTTCCTCTGGTTTTTCAAAATTTTGAATCCACTTTTCGTATAATGGAGTATAACATTCTGCCACGATAACACTGTTTACTCGTATGGAATAATGAAGCAATTCAACTGCCCATTCTTTGGTAAGAGCATCTCTACCTCCGTTTGCAGCAGCATAGCCTGAGGTTCCCCCTTGTCCTGTTGTTGCTACTTTAGAACCGATATTCACGATCGCTCCTTTGTTTTTCTTTAGCTCTGGCAATACTAATTGTGCCATCGTGTAATAGTGGGCTACGTTTTTTTCGATGGAATGTAAAAAATCTTCATAGGTTCCCGTTTCCAAACCCACCCCGTCGTTCACACCTGCGTTGTTGACCAAGCCGTGAATTGTTCCAAATTCTTCACTAATTTTTTTTACGGCTTGCTCACATTGTTTGGGATCCGTGAGTTCTGCAAAGGCATAACCTACCTGAGTTCCTTTTTTTGAATAGTCTGAAACTACTTGAAGTATCTTCTTTTGATCCCTTCCTACGATAATGGGAAAGGCACCTTCTTGAGACAACACCTCTACAATTCCAGAGCCTATTCCTTTGGAGCCTCCAGTTACAACAATTACTTTTCTATCTAAACCTAAATCCATTGAGCTTTTTATAAATTGTAAAAGGCGATCGCATTTTCTCCCAAAACCTTGTCCTTTACACTTTGACCGTGAGCGTCGAGGTAGTTCATAACAAGACGAAGTACGTTTTTGTATTCCGCTGCCAGTAAACAGACAGGCCAATCTGAACCAAATAAGATTCGATCTGGACCAAAATGTTCAAAAATGACATCTAGAAAGGGTGTAAAATCATCCGCTTCAAATTGATATCCTTTTGTTTCTGTAACCATACCTGAAAATTTACAAAAAACATTTTGATTTTCAGACAAGCGCGCGATTTGAGTCAACCACGTTTTGGAAATAGGTTCTGAAATAGCAGGTTTTGCTAGGTGATCCAAAACAAATTTTTGCTCTGGAAATTGTTTTACCAAATTCACCGCTGCAGGGAGTTGGTGTGGAAAAACCAACAGGTCGTAGGTCAAATTGTACTTCGAAAGTTTCTCGATTCCTCGCTGCACCTCTTTGCGGAGTAAGAAGTCTTCTTTTTCAGCTTGTACAATATGTCGTACTCCTTTGAATAATGAATTTTTAGAAAAAAAGGCAAGGCGTTCGTCTAAATTTGATGCGCAAAGATCTACCCATCCAACCACTCCTTTGATAAACGGGTGGGCTGCTGCACAACTGAGTAAAAATTCGGTCTCTCCTTCAGACTGATCGGCCTGAACGGCAATACAACCGCTGACTTGATTTGCTTTTAAAATAGGGGCTAGATCTTCAGGGAAAAAATCACGTCTTAGCACTTCCATCGTTTCATCAATCCAAGTATCCCGTTCCGGAATGTACTTCCAAAAATGTTGATGGCTGTCAATGATCATGCGTAGGCTTTACAAATCTGCTTTGAGATTCCAAGGCCTTCAATTCCAAGCTCTACTTCATCTCCTTCCTTTAAATATCGAGGAGGGGTCAACCCTAAGCCCACTCCAAAAGGAGTTCCTGTAGAAATAATGTCTCCGGGGAGTAAGGTCATAAATTGACTAATGTGGCTGACTACCTCTTGAACGTTAAAAATAAAATCAGAGGTATTGCTGTTTTGCATCAATTTCCCATTCAATTTTAGCCACAAATCCAAGGAATTAGGATCTTTAATTTCATCTGTCGTAGCAATAAAAGGACCCAGCGGCGCAAAGGTGTCACAGCTTTTGCCTTTTACCCATTGGCCAGAACGCTCCAGCTGAAATGCGCGTTCACTTACATCGTTGTGAAGTACATATCCTGCCACGTGATTCAATGCTTCTTTTTCGGAAACATAAGATGCTTTTTTACCGATCACCAGGGCAAGCTCTACTTCCCAATCGGTTTTTGTACTCCCTTTGGGAATACGAATGGGATCAAAAGGACCTGTGATCGCAGAGCTGGCTTTAAAAAAAAGAACGGGTTCTTCTGGTGGGGCCATTCCGCTTTCTTCTGCATGTTTGGCGTAGTTTAGTCCTACGCAGACTATTTTTGAAGGGCGTGCTAGTGGAGCACCCAAACGAACATCTCTAGCCACAACAGGGCAAGAATCTTGATGCTGTTCCAACCATTGAGACAGCTTTTCTATACCCTCTGTTCCAAAGAACGTTTCGTCGTAGTCGGAACCAAAAACGGATACGTCTAGGCGGGTTCCATCCTGGAGTTGAACTCCTGGTTTTTCGTTTTGTGGTGTGCCAAATCGGATGAGTTTCATAGGTGTTATTTTGAGTTGAGTTTTATAAAACCTCCATCTATTGCAAAATCGGTCCCTGTAATAAAGCCTGCTTCATCAGCACACAAATACAAAGCCATATCGGCAACTTCTTGTGGAGTTCCCATACGTCCTATGGGTTGTGTTTTGGAAAGTTTTTCAAACATTTGTTGTTCTTCACCAGGATAATTTTTTTTGATAAAACCATCCACAAAAGGAGTGTGTACCCGGGCTGGGGAGATCGAATTACAGCGAATGTTGTCTTGAATGTAATCTTTAGCAATGGAATAGGTCATGGACAAGACCGCTCCTTTCGTCGTGGAGTACGCAAAACGATCGCTGATCCCGACAATAGAAGCGATGGAAGCCAGGTTGATAATAACGCCCTCCTTATTTTTTTTCATCTCAGAAATGACTGCTTTAGAACAGTTGTAAACACCTTTGATATTTACTTGATAGAGCCGGTCTAAATCGGCTTCTTCACAAGCTTCAAGATTTCCCACATGGGCAATCCCTGCATTGTTGATCAAAGTTGTGATTTTTGAGGTTTTGGAAATCGTTTCTACCACTCCCATAACTTGACTGAACTTCGAAACATCACAGAGATGGGCTTGAGCAAAAAACCCCTGTTCTGTAATTTCATTCGCAGTCTCTGATGCTGAATTTTTGTGAAAATCCAAAATATGAACCTGAGCGCCCTGTGCTGCAAAGGTAGTGGCAATCGCTTTTCCAATACCGCTTCCTCCTCCTGTAACGAGAACGGTTTTGTTTTGAAGTGAAAATTTAGTGTTCATGCGCTAACGGTTAAAGTGACATGCCTCTTTTCCATGGAATAAAATCGTCCTGCCCCAATCTTCGGGCGTGGACTTCTTCTTTTCCACTGGCCACGTCTATAATGTAATTTAAAAGGGCTTCCCCGCATTCCTCAATGGTGGTTTTCCCTTCTATGACCGTTCCTGAATTGAAATCAATTAGGTCGTTCATTTTTTGATAAAGATGGGTGTTTGTAGCCACTTTTACAACTGGAACCGCAGGATTTCCAGTAGGGGTCCCCAAACCTGTGGTAAACAAAATTAAATTGGCTCCGGATCCTGCCAAGGCTGTAGTGGATTCCACATCGTTCCCAGGGGTGCACAGAAGATTGAGTCCAGGATGAACCACTTGTTCTGTGTAATCTAATACATCTACTATAGGCGAGGTCCCTCCTTTTTTAGCAGCACCTGCCGATTTTATGGCGTCTGTAATCAAGCCGTCTTTGATGTTGCCCGGTGAGGGATTGGAATCAAATCCAGCACCTAGAGCCGCAGCCTTAGTGTGATATTCCCGCATCAACTTTTCAAATTTTTGTGCATTTTTTAAAGTGGTACATCGATTGACCAATTCTTGTTCAACTCCATTGAGTTCTGGAAACTCGGACAAAACTGCTGCTCCGCTTTGCCCTATTATGACATCCGAAACAAAACCCAAAACGGGATTGGCGGAAATCCCCGAAAAACCATCTGATCCACCACACTCAAGGCCCAATGTTAATTTACTCAGTGGGGCGGGTTTGCGCGCTACCTGATTTGCTTCTATCAATCCTACGAAAGTCTTTTTTATACAGTCTGCCAAATACTCCGGTTCCGAAGTGCTTTGTTGTTGCTCCATAAAAAAGACAGGTTTTTGCAAGTCAGGAGCAATTCGCTTTAGCGCGCGTTCTAAAATACTGATTTGGGCATGTTGACATCCTAAACTCAAAACAGTAGCTCCCGCTACATTGGGGTTGTTGATGTATCCTGCCAGTAAATTACAAAGGGCTACAGCATCGGAGGTAGCTCCGCCACAACCCCCGTCATGGGTTAAAAAATAAATCCCATCAATATTGGGAAAGAGTGGATTTTTTGGGTTTTGTTTTTGAGCGGTCAACAGTTCTTCGTTGAGCAGTTCTTCTTGTGTTGCTCCTGCTTTGTATTTGGTAATTAAAGAGTCTAAATCAAATACTTTCTTGTCGGCATGCTCATAACCCAAGCCTTCCAGCAAACTGTTTTTTAACTCTTCTATATTTCTGTTTTGACAAAAAACCAACGGAATGACCAGCCAGTTGTTTTCAGTACCTACCTTCCCGTCTGCTCTGTGATATCCCAAAAAACCTCTATTCGCATATTTATCTCTCAAGGGGGGAGACCAGCTTTGCGTTTCTACTTTTTTGGGGACTTGGTAAGCCTCGGTGTCATGGGTGATGTTGTGCGTATGGACGGCTTCCCCCTTTGCAATGTTTTTTGTGGCACGGCCTACTACTACCCCATAAAGTAAAATCTCGGTTCCAGTGCTGAAGGCTTCAAGGGCAAATTTGTGTTTTGCAGGTACCGCTGTTTGTAACTGAAAAATTTCAGTACCAAGGCTGACCGATTCTCCCGCCTGCAAATCGACTAGTGCAACCATAAGGTTGTCTGCAGGATGAATTTTTAATGTTTTCGTCTTTGATTCCATTAGTCACCACTAAAAATAAGATTATTCTTAAAAACAAGCGAGGATGAGAGTAATTTAATCGATCTTCTTGTTTGCTATATGAGAAAAAAGGAGCGGAATTCACTCTTCTGTATTGAGACGCATGGTAATGGTCTCAAAGTTAAATCCTGCTTTTTTATAGGCTTTTATTGCACTTTCATTGGGTGCATAGACATCCAACTGAAACTCGGAAAGCCCTCGATCATTGCCCCATTTAAAAAGGTAATCCAATATTTTTTTATTGATTCCGCTCCCGCGGTATTCGGGAACCACATACATAAACCCAAGAAACACAAGCTGCGCAGGATTTTTATAGATTTTATTCTCACGGATCAAGGCATATCCCGAGGCAACCAATTGGTTTTGATCTTCTGCCACTACCACAGCAATGTCTGGATTCTGTATGTAAGAACCCAAAGCGTAGTAGTTGAAATCCGTTTCTTTTAAATTGGGCGTAAAAGCCTTTTCATATGCGATTAAGGCTTTTTCGAATTCCAATAAGGTAGGGAGGTCTTCTAGTGTCGCTTCTCGTAGTCGTATCAAATCAAAACAGTTTGCTAATCAAAGATAAAATTCCTGATGGGAAGGCAAAACAGCTGCAACTGTTTTTATATCTTTGAAAATTAAAAATCAATTCTTATGACTCCATTTGGTGTAGCAGTAATAGTAGTAATTACGATGATTGGAGTGCTTATTGCACTTTTTGGCGACATGCTAAAATCCAAGGATTAATCTCTATCTTGTCCTCTTAACTAGCGTTAGGAATACCTCTTTACGCACTATTTTTTCCAAGTCCCCCCATAGCGATACAAAGGATTGTTTTCTTTGACTTCCAGTAAGCAGCTTTTACATAAAAACTCCCAGTGGCGTTGTACTTTGTATTGTACCCGATACAGCACATCAAACTCCTTTTTACAAAATGCACAATTTTTTTTTCGCATAGAACAAGTCTGTTCGCTGCTCAAAATTAAATGTAAATTTGCTCTAAATCCAAAAGATGGAATACTTTTTAGAATGGGGCTATTTCGGATTGTTTCTTTCTAGTTTTTTAGCTGCAACAGTACTCCCCTTAAGTTCTGAAGTAGTGTTGAGTGTGGTTCTTGCAAATCAGTATCCTCTGGCAGTAAGCATCCTCTTTGCTACTTTGGGAAATTGGCTGGGAGGTCTCAGCAGTTACGGATTGGGACGTTTAGGAAAGTGGTCTTTGTTGCAACGTTTTTTTGGAGTCCAAGAGCCTCAAGTCAAAAAAATGAAAGCCAAGATCAGCCGCTGGGGCAGTGCACTGGCCTTGCTTTGTTGGCTGCCCATCGTAGGTGACTTGTTTGCGGTGGGTTTGGGATTTTTCCGGATTGATTTTGTCAAAGTGAGTCTTTGGATGTTAGTGGGTAAATTGCTGCGTTATGTCCTTTGGGGAATTTTAACCCTTTGGGGAATAAATTTTTTTTAGTTTCACAAAAAAAAATGAGTAAACGCAACCCTATAGAAGTTTTTAGTGATTGGGCCGATTTAGACAAAGATTTTGGCATGGAAAAAAACCACAGCGCCTCGGTTGAAAACATGCTGGATTTTGCTTTAAAAAACCAACAAACCCCTTTTTCATTTATTGACGCAGGATGCGGAAACGGCTGGGTGGTTCGCAAGGTAGCGGAGCTCCCAAACTGTTACGCTGCGCTTGGTGTAGATGGCTCTGAAAAAATGATACAAAAAGCGAAAAAAATAGACCCCTCTAGAGCCTATTACTGTGCCGACTTAACATCTTGGACTCCAGAAAGCAAAGTAGATCTTGTGCATTCTATGGAGGTGTTTTATTATCTGAATGATCCCAAAATTATTATTCAACGGATTTTCAATGATTGGCTCAAAGCTGGGGGTCGATTGATTGTTGGGCTGGATTTCTATTTGGAAAACAAAACCTCCCACGACTGGCCCGAAAGCTGTGGAATCAATTCGATGAAACTTTTTAGTCAACACGAATGGGTGGACTTTTTTAAGGCAGCAGGTTTTCACAGCGTAGAATCTTGGCGTCATGGGGCAGAGAAAAACTGGGAAGGTACTTTGATTGTGACGGGGATAAAGTGATTATTTTTTCTCGTAACGTCCTGGAGCCAATCGCTTACTAAAAAGGGGAAACAGAGAGTGCGGCAGTACTTTAAGTAAAAAAACAATGATTTTAAACGTTTTTGTAGGTACACTTACTTTTTTCCCTTTTAAGGTAGCTTCTACTGCTTCTTCGGCAACCCGATGTG
>CAXGYE010000047.1:0-8137 GCA_964013865.1 uncultured Flavobacteriaceae bacterium | reverse complement strand
TTTTTGTTTAGGTAAATTTAGAAAAAATTAAACTTATTTACTTTATTTTTCTTTAAATATTTTTTTTGGACCCGATAACTTCTTCATTTACAATATTTAAAAAGCTGAATTTTTCTCATTTAATCACCCTTGTTTGTGTGATTTTAGCTTTTTTTAGCCCCGAAATCTTTCAAAATGCTTTCGCAGTCTTCGGAATTCTAACCGTTGGAGTTCTTCATGGTGCCAATGATCTAAAAATTCTAGCTAAAAAAGCACCTCAAAAGAACAACTTTTTAGGAATTCCTTTTTGGAGTGTATATATAGGGGTGGTTTTATTGGGAATTTATCTCTTCTATTTTATACCAGGAATTGCATTGTTGAGTTTTGTACTAGTAAGTTGTTATCACTTTGGAGAACAACATTGGGAAACACGTCTCTCAGCCAATAAAGGGCAGGTTCTGTTTTACAGCGCTTATGGGAGCTTAATTTTCAACTTACTTTTTCTATTTCACTTTGCAGAAGTGACGGATGTTATCTTTCAAATTGCTCGGGTGCGTATTCCTCTCGAGTGGTTTTGGGGACTCCTTATTTTAAGCAGTGGTCTTGTTTTGTATTTCCTAATAAAAAACAGCCCAGACTACAAAAGTTTTGCTGCGGAACTGCTTTTGCTCGCCTTGCTGTCCTTACTATTCTTTAGAGGGACCTTGCTTTTTGGATTTGGGATTTATTTTGTCTTCTGGCACAGTTTACCCTCTTTAACTTCTCAAGTACGCTATCTTTTCGAAGCACAGAAGAAATCAGCTTATAAAAAATATCTAAAATCTGCTTTCCTTTACTGGATTCTAGCTTTAGCTGGACTTGTAGGGTTTTATTTTTTCAATTTATTTCCCAAAGACCAATATCTTCCAGTCTTCTTTTCTTTTTTGGCAGCCATTACTTTTCCTCATGTGGTAGTAATGGGATTTATGTTCCATTCCTCGAAATCGGATGGCTTGTAATTTAGATGCATTCCTTATTTTTGCTTTATTCCAAATAATAGTTCAATAATATGTTTGATAACCTCAGTAGTAAATTAGATAAAGCCTTTCAAGTACTTAAAGGACACGGTAAGATCACAGAAATCAATGTGGCCGAGACCTTAAAGGAAGTACGGAGAGCCCTTTTGGATGCCGACGTCAACTTTAAAATTGCAAAAGAGTTCACGGTTACCGTCAAAGAAAAAGCGTTGGGTCAAGAAGTTCTCACCAGCTTGCAGCCTGGACAATTGATGGTAAAAATCGTTAAAGATGAATTGACTGCACTGATGGGTTCTGAGGCGGTAGGACTGAATTTGGAAACAAAGCCTTCCGTAATTTTAATGTCTGGACTTCAAGGTTCGGGAAAAACTACTTTTTCAGGAAAATTGGCGCTTCATTTACAAAAAAAGCACAAAAAGAAACCGCTACTCGTCGCCTGTGATGTATATCGTCCAGCAGCCATAGACCAATTGGGTGTAGTGGCTGAACAAGTGGGTGCGGCCATCTATGAAGATCGGGAGGAAAAAGATCCTGTGAAAATAGCAACGGCCGCCCTAAAAAAAGCGAAACAAGACCAACACGATGTGGTCATCATAGATACTGCTGGACGCCTGGCCATCGACGAAGTCTTGATGGATGAAATTAAAGCCATACACAGTGCGGTATCCCCATCCGAAACACTCTTTGTAGTGGACTCTATGACGGGTCAGGATGCGGTCAATACGGCCAAAGCCTTTAACGATTTGTTGGATTTTGACGGTGTAATTTTGACTAAGCTAGATGGAGATACGCGAGGGGGAGCAGCTTTGTCTATTAAATCCGTGGTAAACAAACCCATCAAGTTCATCGGGACAGGGGAGAAGATGGATGCACTAGATGTATTTTATCCCGATCGGATGGCAGACCGAATCTTGGGTATGGGAGATGTAGTTTCTTTAGTGGAGCGTGCCCAAGAACAGTTTGACGAAGAACAAGCGCGGCGCATCAATAAAAAAATTGCCAAAAACCAGTTCGGTTATGACGATTTTCTTTCTCAGATACAGCAAGTCAAAAAGATGGGGAATATGAAAGACCTGATGGGAATGGTCCCAGGGATGGGAAAAATGACTAAAGACATGGATATTGACGAAAATGCCTTTAAAGGGATCGAAGTGATTATCGGGTCAATGACTCCCAAAGAACGTGCACAACCCCAACTGATGAATCACAGTAGAAAAACACGCATTGCAGACGGCTCAGGAACTTCACTTCAAGAAGTCAATCAACTGATCAAACAATTTGAACAAATGAGTAAGATGATGAAGATGATGCAAGGTGGCAAAGGCCGCCAAATTATGCAAATGATGCAGAATATGCGTTAAAAACACACTATATGATACGCCTAGACGGAAAGCAAACCTCAAACGAAATCAAAGAAGAAATCAAAGTCACTGTGAGTGAGATGAAAGCACGCGGAGAGCGTGTACCGCATCTCGCCGCTGTTTTAGTGGGAAATGATGGCGCCAGTTTGACCTATGTAGGCAGTAAGGTGCGTTCCTGTGAGTATGTGGGTTTTGATTCTACATTAATTCGTCTGGAAGCAGACATTTCAGAAACTGATCTTTTACAGCAGATTGATGATTTGAATCAAGACGATACCCTAGATGGGTACATTGTCCAGTTGCCCTTGCCCAAGCACATCGACGAAGAAAAAATACTACTTGCCATCGATCCTAAAAAAGATGTCGATGGATTCCATCCTGCAAACTTTGGTCGGATGGCTTTGGAGCTGGATGCCTTTATCCCTGCCACCCCCTTTGGGATTATGCAACTCCTTGAACGCTATAAAGTCCCTACCAGCGGAAAGCACTGTGTTGTAGTAGGACGCAGTCATATCGTGGGACGTCCCATCAGTATTTTGATGAGTCAAAAAGGTCCCGCAGGAAATGCGACTGTAACTGTAGCCCACAGCCGTACAGGAAATCTAGCAGAACTCACCCGCCAAGCCGATATCATTGTCATGGCACTGGGGATTCCAGAATACCTTACCGCTGATATGGTCAAAGAAGGGGCCGTGATTATCGATGTGGGGATCACCCGTGTTCCAGATGAAAGTCACCCTAAAGGATATGTGATTAAAGGAGATGTCGCTTTTGACGAAGTCGCTAAAAAGTCCAGTTTTATCACTCCCGTTCCTGGGGGAGTAGGACCCATGACCATCGCGATGCTCTTAAAGAACACCTTGCTTGCTAGGCAGTGGAACCCATCTTAGGATGTTCCATGGCGTTGTAAATTTTTAAAATAAGCAATGCAAAACTGACCCCAGTTAAGATCAGTATCATGGTCAAAAAGCCATCGGCGGAGAAGGAAAGTCGGATCAATATGGTGGCGATAATAAAGCCCGTATTTCGAATCAGCTTACTGTATTCCTCAGTATAGCGGAAAGAGATTAATAAGATCACCACATCTGCCAATATCAACAAAGTAAAAAACTGATTGAAGAAGAGTCCATCAATTTTAGGAACGATTTGTTGGTTGAGTACATCTAAAACCCATTCCCCAAAAGTACCGATCGACATAATACTCAATACCGCAAAAAGCATTACACTCACGATTTTCTTTGACGAAATAAAGCGCAATAAAGTAGGGTCTTCAACTGGGTGCTTTGGCAAGCGCTGCTTGCTTAGATTAAATAAAAAGATCAGTAGGAATAAGATTAGAAATCCTAGTAAATCGACGGCTAATTCTAAGTTGTGCGAATCATAATACCAGGCGCCGCTCAAGTTCATTTGTGGGATATCCTTAAAGATTTTCCGGATCACAATAAGTGATATAATCTCAAATTGTTTTGAAACACAAGAGGTAAAAGAACGGGGTAAATAAAACAGCAGCAAGTAAATCTCATAAATCAGGATCAATGAAAAAGGCGTGTATATGGCAGAGATAGGATCATTGAGTAACTCGGGATACAGTGGTGAAAAAATCATGATTCCCTGAGATTTTAAAAAAATCAGTCCTAAGTGAATCAGAAATCCAAGTGCAGCGAGGAGTAAAATAATTTTTTCAATGGCTTTTTGCACTTTTGGAGCAAACACGACAACAAAAAGTTGGTTGAAAAAGGAATAAAATGAAGTCATACGTCAGGTAGCAAACAATTGATTGATATTTTTAAAACTCTTGAACTCGAGTGCATTTCCGGAAGGGTCATAAAAGAACATCGTTTGTTGTTCTCCCGGGAGGCCTTCAAAACGAAGGTAAGGGGCAATTTGAAATTCAATGTTTTGGTCGATCAACTGTTGGCTAAAATTTTGGAATACTTCCCATTCCAAAACCACCCCAAAGTGGGGTATGGGTACTGCTTTTCCATCTACATCATTAAAGTGCTTATACCCTTTATGACTTTTATCTTCGTGTAAAACGAGTTGGTGTCCAAAGAAGGAGTAGTCTGCCCATTCTTCAGAAAACCTTCCTGGTGTACAGCCCAAAACTTCCTCATAAAAACGTTTTGCGGTGGGCAGATCACTTACGGGAATAGCGAGATGGAAAGGTGCAATTTTTGCCATAGGTAAAGGTACATATTTTTGAGATAAGGCAAATAGAAAGTGGTATCTTTGCCGTTTTATGAGCGTTATCCTAAGAGATCAAGTAACAACAGGAAATGCTTTGCCCTTAATGGAAGCGTTTTATACGCTCCAAGGGGAAGGCTATCACAAGGGCAGTGCCGCCTACTTTATTCGTATTGGTGGATGTGATGTGGGCTGTCATTGGTGTGATGTCAAAGAGAGTTGGGATGCGGATAAACATCCCCCGACTCGCATTGAGGAGATCGTATCAGGAGCTAAAAAGTATTCGGATACCATCGTAATCACAGGAGGCGAACCCTTGATGTGGAACATGGAGCCCTTGACTGCCGCACTTCAGGCAAAAAATATGAAAATTCATATTGAAACTTCAGGCGCTTATTCCATTACTGGACATTGGGATTGGTTTTGTTTGTCCCCTAAAAAAAACAAGATGCCTCTTGCTGCTGCCTACCAACGCGCTGACGAACTTAAGGTGATTGTTTACAACAAAGACGATTTTCGTTTTGCTGAAGAACAAGCCAAAAAAGTAAATGAAAGTTGTGTGTTGTATTTACAACCTGAGTGGAGTAGACGCGACAGCGTAATGCCCCTCATGGTAGATTATGTCTTGCAAAACCCCAAGTGGAAAGTTTCTTTACAAACCCATAAATATTTGAACATCCCCTAGCGATAGATCAGGTAGCGCGCTCTGATTTTTTTGAATTCCTGAAGTTGAGGTTTCCAACTGATTCGTATGTCATTTTCTTCCATTCCAGAGCTCAGTTGTTTTCTCAAACTTGAATTCCCCGCAATACGTTCAAACCCTTTTAGGAAAAACGCCTCGGGGTCAGGGAAATTTTGAAAGGCATGGATGAGCCATTTTAATTCCACTTGTTTAGCAGGAGTAACTTTTGTGAGATCTTCTCCAAAACAAAGCAACCCTTTGTGCTTTGGAGTTTTAGACCCAAAATTGGGTAGGGGAGTAAAGGAAAAATCACTTTTTGGAAGCTTGGGGTGTCCGTAAATTTGAAATTGACGATCGGTTCCCCTTCCCACACTAATTACCGTAGGTTCTAGCAAACACAAACTAGGGTAGAGGGCAATGGCTTGTGCGTTTGGTAGGTTGGGTGAGGGCCTAACAGGAAGTTCATAGGTGGATGCCCGAGAATAATTTTTTATGGGCATTACTGTCAGCTCGCAACGAATGCTATCTTTTAGCCAGCCTTCCCCATTGATCATTTGTGCATACTCACCAATGGTCATCCCGTAAACAATTGGTACGGGATGCATCCCTACAAAACTAGTGTGTTCTTCTTCCAATACGGGTCCATCTACGTAATGAATATTTGGATTGGGACGGTCTAGAACAATCAGTGGGATGTTGTTTTCAGCACAGGCCTCCATAACATTGTGCAAGGTTGAGAGGTAGGTATAAAAACGTACCCCCACATCTTGCAAATCAAAAACCATAATATCAAGCCCTGCCAGTTGTTCTTTTGTGGGTTTTCTGTTTTTTCCATAGAGGGAAATAATAGGGAGCCCTGTTTTAGAATCGGTTTGATTTTCTACTTTTTCTCCCGCATCTGCGGTTCCTCGAAAGCCGTGTTCAGGGGCAAATACACCTTGCAGATTAATGTTTTTTTCCAGCAAATAATCTACCAAATGTAAAGAAGACGCTGCAGAAGGAAGCAAACTGGCTTGATGTGCAACAACCCCAACTTTTTTGCCTTTCAGTTGGAGAAGGTACTCCTGCTGAAACGCACCTGGTAGAACAGTAGTTTGTGCGCTGAGATGCGAATAGCTCCAAATGAGAAGCGAAAATAAAAATGTACTTTTGAAAGCAAAACGGTTAAAATCTTTTTTCATTGAATGTAGCGTTATTTTTTGCCCGTAAAATGCAGGGGTTGAAACAGCATAAAAATAAGGTTTCTGCACGAATAATTAACATTGCAACCTTAGCAGTTGCTTTGGGCATGGCTGCGATCTTAGTTGCACTGGCTTCCAGTCAAGGTTTGCAACAGGAGATTCAAAAAAAAACAAGTGCGTTTAATGGTCACATACTGGTGACTTTGTTTGAAAACAATGAATCTCAAGTTTCAATCATTCCCTTTGAAGATCGGGAAGCGTTACGGGATCAGCTTACGGAAGAAGGGAATCTAAGCCACTTTTATCCCATTGCGATAAAAGCCGGGATGTTAAAAACTGATGCAGATTTTGAAGGAGTTTTGTTTAAAGGGGTTTCCTCCGACTTTGATTGGTCTCGACTGGAAAGTTTTTTGATTCGGGGTCGTTTTCCTGAGGTTTCGCAAAAGCCGAGTTCAGAAATTTTAATCTCAGAAACAATAGCAAGGCAGTTAAATCTTAAGGTGGGCGACCGTACAGAAGCTTTTTTTCAAAATCAAGTACAAGAGGGACTTCCCAACAGGAGACGTTTTACTGTTTCAGGAATTTATTTTTCAGGATTTCCAGATATTGATCAAAGTCTGATCTACGGTGATCTGCGTCAAGTACAAGGATTGAATCGATGGAAATCCAATCAAATAGGGGCTTATGAGGTGTTTGTCAAGGATTTTTCACAAATTCAAAAAACGGCAGATCGCATTTACAATTCCCTTCCTTCGGAACTGAACAGTATTCCTATTTTTGATCGTTTTTCAAGTATTTTTCAATGGATTGCCTTGTTTGATTTTAATGTGTTGATTATTTTAATTGTAATGATACTAGTGGGGGTCATCAATATGGCGACCGCTTTATTGGTGCTTATTTTAGAACGCTCAAGAATGGTAGGACTTCTGAAAGCACTTGGTGCTAAAAACGCACTGATTCAAAAGGTATTTTTGTACAATGGCATCGCTATTATGACCCGAGGACTTCTTTTTGGAAACGGGATTGGACTTTGCTTTTATTATTCCCAGCAGTGGTGGGGATGGATACGTTTAGATCCAACCACTTATTTTGTGGATCAAGCGCCAGTAGCACTTGGTCCTGTTGAAGTCGTTTTATTAAATCTCTTTTTTGTTTTCGTTTCTGCGCTTTTGTTGTGGATTCCTTCCACCATAATTTTACGAATCAGTCCTTCTAAAGTCTTGCGATTCCGATAGGGATTCTAATTAGAATAAATATCTTTGCATCGAAACATATTTTATGAACTACGCACACTCGATTCTTGAAACCATAGGTAATACCCCTTTGGTTAAGTTGAACAAGATTACCGAAGAAGTTGATGCTTTGGTCTTAGCAAAAGTTGAAAGTTTTAATCCAGGAAATTCGGTCAAAGATCGTATGGCAATTAAAATGATTGAAGATGCCGAAAAAGACGGAAGTTTAAAGTCAGGCGGGACTATAGTAGAAGGAACGTCAGGAAATACTGGGATGGGTTTGGCTTTGGGAGCCATTGTAAAAGGGTACAAGCTCATCTGTGTTTCTACGGACAAGCAGTCAAAAGAAAAGTTTGATATTCTGCGCGCTGTAGGAGCAGAGGTGGTGGTTTGTCCCACTGACGTAGCTCCTGAAGATCCCCGTTCTTATTATAGTACCTCCAAACGTATTGCTGAGGAAACACCAAATAGTTGGTACGTAAATCAGTATGACAATCCTTCC
>CAXGYE010000046.1:0-8194 GCA_964013865.1 uncultured Flavobacteriaceae bacterium | reverse complement strand
ATAAAAACCCTTGATGTGTGTAGCCTCCATTGGAATAGGTTATGGAACTGATCTTATCTGGGTTTGCTTTGTCCGTTACATCTACGATGACAATTTGATTGTTTTCAACCCCATCACTGTTGCTTCCAAAAAGAAGTTCACGCCCTTGGTACTCTGGATCGGGTCCGTTGTAAATGACAATTTGTGCGTCATGGGTATAAGAGTCCTCAGCGTATCCCCCCTCTAGTACTGGGTTTTTTGGATCGGCTATGTTTATAAAAGCAGGACCTCCTTGAAATAATTCAGAACCGATAACATACGCATAACCACTTGCCTCATTAATCCAAATATTGTGTGCGTTTCCAAACTCCGTAAGGCGTGTATCGGGAGTAAAAGTTTGGGGTGAGGAGACCTCCCGCAAGCGGGTTAAATCAAAAACTTGCAAGCCGTGGTTTTGTGCTTCACTGACAATAAAGGCATGATTTTTATAGACCTTAATATCCCGCCACCAGCTGGAAACGGTAGCTGTGGGTAGTTTTCCCAATATTACTGGGTTTTCGGGATCACTAATATCTACAAATGCGGTTCCGTCGTCCAGACCTGAGAGCACGTATTCTTTTCCCGTTTCAGGATCGGTCCAACCCCAATTGTCATTTCCCGCTTTACTACCAAAATTTGAAATTGAAATAACAGATAATAAGTCATATCCCAAGCAGGGGTAAATCTGCGCCATTCCGTTTTCACAAATCGCTTTTTGCTGAGTAGTAACCACCGGTGTGACAGGAGTCTCAAAATTAGGTACTAAAGGGTCTTCTACTCTAGTTTCTTTAACGCAGCAAACTAATAAAAGTAGGATAAGTAGGGGGTAGAATTTCATGTGTTAATTTTAATATTCTTCAAAGATCATAGATAGATTTCGCAATGCCTGATTCAGCTAAACTTTGTTAAAACTGAACTATATAATTTATTATTACGCTGACGATCAATGTATTAAATGTGTTGGCGTTCTCTGGTTAAATGTAACAAAAAAACAACAAGATGTCTATGATTTAACATTTCTGTGGGATGCGTACTTTTGTGAAATGTTAGAAAACAAAAATCCATCCAAAACCTCCTTAGGTGATCTCGGCGAATTTGCATTGATAGATCATTTGACCCAAAGCTTTTCACTTCAAAATCCTTCCAGTGTTTTAGGTCCAGGTGATGACGCAGCAGTGCTTTATCACGGAAAAGATCCGACATTGATTAGTACCGATTTGTTGGTTGAAGGCGTTCACTTTGATTTGACCTACATGCCCCTAAAACATTTAGGCTACAAAGCGGTTATGGTCAACCTTTCTGATCTCTACGCCATGAACGCGCATCCACAACAAATAACAGTTTCCCTTGCGGTTTCTAATCGGTTTACCTTGGAAGCGATAGAAGAATTGTACCAAGGCATTGCGCTGGCATGTAAAAACTACAAAATTGATTTAATCGGGGGAGATACGACCAGCAGTACCACAGGTTTGATCCTCTCCATTTCTGTTCTAGGAAGTGCGCCGAAAGAGAAACTTGTTCACCGCAAAGGGGCACAAGAAAATGATCTTTTGGTAGTGAGTGGCGACTTAGGAGGTGCCTATGCCGGTCTCCAAGTGTTGGAACGCGAAAAAGCGGTGTTTAAGGTAAATCCAAATTCCCAACCCGATTTGACGAACTATGCGTATAGCATCGAACGGCAGCTTAAACCCGAAGCGCGAAAAGACGTCATTGATTTGCTCGATGAACTCCAAATTATACCCACTTCCATGATTGACATCAGCGATGGATTATCTTCGGAAATCCTCCACTTATCAAAAGCATCAAAAGTAGGCTTTCACCTTTTTGAAGAAAAAATTCCTCTCGATCCTGAAGTAAATTTAATTTGTGAGGAATTTAAATTAAACAGCACTACGGCAGCCCTCAACGGAGGGGAAGACTACGAATTGCTTTTTACAGTAAAACAAAAGGACTATGAAAAAATCAAATCTCATCCTTTTCTCACGGTAGTGGGTCATGCGTGTGAAGCGAATGCAGGCTGCCAGCTAATTACAGGTTTGGGGCATCAAATTGAACTTACCGCCCAGGGGTGGCAGTCGTTTCCCAAAGAAGACCTATCCTAAAGCGACGTCCAAAGTCATCATGACTATAAAACCTCCAATAAAACCTAAAGTGGCGATATCGGTATACCGGTCTTGCTGGGTTTCGGGAATAACTTCTTCTACCACCACAAAAATCATGGCTCCCGCTGCAAAAGCGAGTGCATAAGGAAGTATTGGAGTAAAAAAGGTTACCGCCAAAGCGCCAATTACCGCTGCAAAAGGTTCTACCACAGCAGACAATTGGCCGTACCAAAAACTTTTAAAACGGGAAACCCCTTGCCTTCTCAACGGCATGGACACGGCTATTCCCTCTGGGAAGTTTTGGATTCCAATACCCAAGGCTAGTGCTACCGCACCCGCAATGGAGGCTTCTGGGATTCCAGCAGCGACTCCGCCAAATAAGACCCCTACGGCTAGCCCTTCTGGAATGTTGTGTAGGGTAATCGCTAAAACCAAAAGTGTAGTGCGATGCCAAGGTGTTTTGATCCCTTCTGATTCCTTAAAATTGATGTGAATATGGGGGAGTATTTTATCCAAACCAAAAATGAATAAAGCGCCTAATCCAAATCCCACAGCAGCGGGTATAACCTTGATAAATCCTTCTCCAGGACTCATTTCAATGCCTGGCGCTAATAAGCTCCAAAAACTCGCAGCAACCATGACTCCTCCTGTAAAACCGAGCATGCCATCCAATACCGCACGGTTCATTTCCTTTACAAAAAAAACTAGGGAAGCCCCCAATGCCGTAAGCCCCCAGGTAAATAAAGTTGCGTAGAGCGCTCCCAAAACTGGATCTGTATTTTTAAAAAATTCTAGAATCGATTCCATCATATCTGCTTTTCGGCAAAATTATGTTGTTTAAATGAATTTTTGTGCATTTAGGATTACTTTTACAACTCAGCTATGAAACAAAACTATTTTGATTTTATTATTTGTGGGGGTGGTGCCTCTGGCTTATTACTCTTAAAAGCACTTCGAGAAGATCCTTACTTTAATACTCAATCCATTCTTGTTGTCGAAAAGGAACTCAAAAACACCAATGACCGAACTTGGTGTTATTGGGAACTCCCTAAAGGAAACTTTGACCCCTTGCTTACAAAAGTATGGAATCAAGCACAATTTTGTTCTAAAACAATCCATCAAGAGTTTCCTTTAGCTCCTTTGCAGTATAAAATGCTGCGCTCTGCTGGGGTTTATCAAACCTTTTACAAGCAATTTAAACAAGCTGAAAATACTACTTTTTTACAGGCCGAAATACAAGATATTCGAACTGAGGATGGCTTTACAGAAATTGTCACAACAGAAGGAAAATTTCAATCCAAACGCGTTTTTAACAGCCTTTTCAATCCCAAGCCCCTGTGGAATCAAAAAAAATACCCCGTGTTACAGCAGCACTTTGTAGGATGGTTTATCAAAACCTCAACCCCTGCATTTGATCCCGATAAAATCCTCTTTATGGATTTTGATATTCCCCAAGAAAAGGAAACTCGTTTCCTCTACGTGCTCCCATTAGATTCGCACACTGCCTTGGTAGAATACACCCTTTTTTCAGAACATCTTTTGAAGTTTGAAGAATATGAAAAAGGAATAGAATCCTATTTAAAAACAAAAGGTATTAAAGATTACATCATTGAAGAAAAAGAGCAAGGCAACATTCCGATGACCTGTTTTCCCTTTGAACAGTTCAATACCCCAAGCTTACTCCATATCGGTACTGCAGGTGGATGGACCAAAGCCAGCACGGGATTTACCTTTATGAACACACAAAGAAGTATTCAGCGTTTACTTCCATTTTTAAAAACCCACAAAGCTTTAGATACTTTTACGATCAGAAACCGTTTTCGATTTTACGATTTGTTATTTCTCGATGTGTTGACTCGATACAATGCAAAAGGGGGTCAACTCTTTTCTCGTATGTTTGAAAAAAACAATCCGATTCGAATTTTTCGGTTTTTGGACGAAAAAACAAGTTTTTGGGAAGAGCTGCAAATTCTCGCTTCTTTTTCATTAAAGCAAAAGACCTGGTTTTTAAATGCCTTGTTCCGAAGGCTTTTTTAAAATTTACGCTCCATTAACTGAGTTCCAAAAGCTTTAAACAAGGTTTTTCCCTGCTCACTGATTGTTAAGCTCTCTAATTTTTCAAAGGCTAATTGGGTATAGTGACCAACCAAATCACGACTTGATTTCTGCGCTCCGGTACTTTCAAAAAGCACTTTTACTGCTTCAATTTTTTGAGCTGCTTCAGCGGCATCGGTTTGAAAAGTAAACCACTTCTTGAGGTTTCTTTGCTCTTCTTGAGAACCTTTGGACATCGCTTGATGATACAGTATGGTTTTTTTGTTTTCAATGATGTCTCCTCCCACTTGTTTTCCAAAAGAAGCGGGGTCTCCAAAAGCGTCTAAATAATCGTCTTGGATTTGGAAAGCAGTCCCCAAAAGTTCTCCAAAATCAAATATCAATTGGGCTTGGTGGTCCTGAGCGCCACCAATCCACGCACCCATTTTTAAAGCACAACCCACCAGAACTGCTGTTTTTAGTCGGATCATTTCCAAATACTGTTCTTGGCTGACCTCCTGCTCTGATTCAAAATCTAAATCGTATTGCTGTCCCTCACAAACTTCAATTGCAGTTTTACTCAACAATCGGGTCAATTTACCAAATAAGGGGGCTTTATAGGATTCTAAGGCCTGATACGCCTGGATCATCATAGCATCACCGGAAAGTATGGCTGTGTTGAGATTCCATTTTTGATGTACCGTAGCAGCACCTCTTCTTAACGGGGCCTCGTCCATAATGTCATCATGCATCAGAGTGAAATTGTGAAAAATCTCTACTGCCAGGGCTGCAGGAAGGGCCTCCTTTTTTTGGTTCCCAAAGGCCTCTGCTGCCATTAAAACCAAAACAGGACGCAAACGCTTTCCACCGAGCTCCAACAAGTACTGAATAGGAAGGTACAAACCTGCAGGTGACCCAACCGAAACGGTCTGTTTTAAATAAGTTTCAAAAGAACCTTGGTATTTAGTAAGCCCAGCCATTTTCGTTTTTTTCAAAAATAGGGTTTTATCCATTAAGAAATAGAAAAGAAACTTTGGAAACTTTTTTTGTTTTTAAAGTTTCCTTTATTTACATTTGCAAAAAAATTAATGAAAGAGACTATCATTAATGAGGCGATTCCCTTATTTTTACAATACGGTTTCAAAAGTGTGACCGTAGACGATATAGCCCTAAAGATGAGTGTCTCCAAAAAAACAATTTACACCCATTTCCCGAAAAAAGAACAACTCGTTGAAACGAGTGCGATGCGACATTTTAATTTTGTAATGGATAAGATCCTGAGTATAGCGAAGCATTCCAAAGATCCCATTATCGAATTGTACCTTATAAAAAAGGAGGCTTTAAATCACCTTTCGAATGAAAAAAATTCTCCAGTATATCAGCTGCAAAAATATTATAAAACTATTTATCAAAAGTTGAAGGCAAAGGAATTTGAGGTATTGGGAAGTTTTTTTTCAGAAAGCATAAAAAAAGGGATCGAGACAGGTCTTTTTCGGCCCGAAGTCGATATTAATTTTGTCACTCGGATATTTTTTAATGGTATCCGAGGCATTCAAGACATCGAACTGTTCCCTATAGAAGAGTTCAAAATTGATCAACTCCTAATCAACTTTTCAGAATACCACCTACGTGCCATCTGCACCCCTGATGGAATTCAGAAACTAAACAACTATAAAAAAGAATTGACCCTATGACCTCAAAAACCCTTTACATCTTCTTTGTTTTCTTAGGATTACAGTATGTTTTTTCACAAACGCTTCCTGATGCCGTTTCCCTGGAAGAAGCCCTTGCCTTTGGAGAGCAAAATAACAGAACTATACAAAATGCAAATTTAGGCGTTCAGAAAGCCTACAAAGACAAGTGGAGTACCATTGCCATTGGTCTTCCGCAAATCAGTGCCAATGCGAACTATCAAAATTTTATTGAATTGCCCACCTCGTTAATCCCAGCCCAATTTTTTGGTGGAAATGAAGGTGATTTTGCCGAAGTCCAATTTGGGACACCACAAACTATGGAAGCGGGAGTGACTGTACAACAGTTAATCTTTGATGGTTCTTACATTGTTGGTCTTGAGGCCTCTCGGGTATTCCTTACCATCTCTGAAAATATCTTGGAAAAAACACTGCTGGAAGTACGTAAAAACATTGTTAACACCTACTCCTCTGTTTTGTTGGTTAGGGAAAACATCCAGTTTTTGGAAAAAAATCAAAAAAACCTCACGAACACCCTCGAAGAATTGAATCAATTGTTTCGAAACGGTTTTGAAGAAGAGGAAAGTGTAGAGCAACTTCGGCTCACACTTTCAGGAGTGGAAACGCAACTGCGCTATGCGAAGAACTTAGAACGCATTACCCTAAATATGCTTAAACTTTTGATAGGGTTTCCTACCCAGTCTCCGTTACTTTTATCAGATACGTTGGAAAAATTAACCGATGACAGCTTATTCAGCCTTCAAATCTCTGAAGATATTAGCTTGAGCAACAATGTGGACATCAAAATTGCAGAAAATAATCTTCTATCCGAATCACTGCTCTACAGATATGAGCGTTCAAAAAGTCTACCCCGTTTGTCTGCTTTCATAAATGGAAACTACACGGGTAACAGTGAAACCTTTTCGTTTACCCAATCCGGTCAAAAATGGTTTGGCGCGGCTTTATTTGGTATAAATCTACAAGTTCCTGTTTTCAGTTCTCTACAACGAAGTGCCAATTCTCAAAAAGCAAAAATTGCCGTATCTCAGGCAGAAAAAAGTCTCACTGAAACCCAAGAACGTATTGCTATTGAAGTACAAGCTGCAGAAAATGAATATCAATTAGCCGTAGAAAATTATTTTACTAATAAGGAAAATCTTGCCCTGGCCAATCGGATTGAACAAAAAAATCAAACCAAGTATTTTGAAGGAGTGGCAAGTTCCTTTGAGCTACGGGAAGCCCAATTACAGCTTTACAGTACCCAAAATAACTACATCAAAGCAATTCAAAATGTAATCCAAAAAAAGTTAGCCTTAGAAACCCTTCTCAATACACCACAACAATAAAATCATGAAAAAATCAGTTTATTTACTCGGACTTATCCTCGCTTTAGTTAGTTGCGCTCAAGAAACTGCCGAAGTCTCCAATTCAACTGCAATTGAAAACAGTAATCTTGAAGAGCTCAATGCGCAAAAAACAAGCTATACCCAACAAATTGAAGAACTCACTACAAAATTGGAAACCGTCAATACGGCTATAGCAGCGTTAGGAGGATCCGAAAAACGAGCGTTGATTACCGCATTTGCTACAGAAACTTCTCTTTTTGAACACAATATCGAAGTACAGGCCAATATTAAAACCCGTCAAAATGTTTTGATGTATCCTGAATTTACTGGACGCCTAATTAAACTCTATGTATCCGAAGGTCAATCTGTTAAAAAAGGTGCGCTCCTCGCTGTAATAGACGATGCGGGTATTCAAGATCAACTGGAACAAATGAAGCTTCAGCTGGAATTGGCAAAGACTACTTTTGAAAGAACCCAACGCCTGTGGGAACAACAAATTGGTTCAGAAATGATGTTTTTGGAAGCCCAGACCCGTTACAAAGCCGCACAAAAACAAGTCGATCAGATGAGACAACAATTGGCAAAAACAAAAATCTATGCCCCCTTTAATGGAATTATTGATGAAATCCCTGCAAGACTAGGGAGCAACCTTGTGCCTGGAATGACGCCCATCTTGAGAATTGTAAACCTCAAAAGTATGTATGCTGAAGCGGACGTCCCTGAGACCTATCTGACCAATATCATCAAAGGAAGTAAAGCAACAGTCACAATTCCTGTAGTGAATCAAATCCAAACCACAGCAATTCAACAAACAGGGAACTTTATCACTCCGAGTAATCGAACATTTCGTGTAGAAGCAGCCTTGGAAAATCCAGATAATTTAATCAAACCCAACCTCAATGCACGTTTGAGCGTGGTGGACTACACCAACCCAGAAGCCATTATGGTTCCGCTGCGTGTAATACGAGAAAATGCCAGTGGATCGACCTATGTTTTTGTCTTG
>CAXGYE010000045.1:0-8205 GCA_964013865.1 uncultured Flavobacteriaceae bacterium | reverse complement strand
GATCTTCTTTCTTTTTGAGTTCGAAAAGATCAGTGTTTGCGAATAGATCCAATGCCTGAGAAAGTGCAATGATTTTGCCTCCTTTGGCAACCCAATCCAGAAGTTCTTTTTCAGAATCGGAGTTGGACCATTTACCGTAGTAGCCCCCTGGAATAATCAATACCTCAATTTCTGAAAGCATGCGTGGAAGTCGATTTTCATTGACCTGCATTAGTGGATATTCCAATTGCTGCTCAAAGAAGTGCCAGACCTCACCGTAGCGATAGGTAGAGGTGTTGTCGGATCTCAAAACGGCTATCCGAGGTGCTTTGACCAAGATCAGTTCATCAGCTCCTAGATCAGGACCTTTTTCAGAATATCCAGTTTCTATGGGATGGAGGTCTTGCCCGTATTGGTCAGCCAATTGTTTTAGTTTTTGTGTATAATTCGAGTCGTTTAAATTGTCTCCTTTTAGGATGAAAAGCGAACCACATTCCCAGCGTTTTCCACTATTGGTGATGGGAACGGAATTGTAACGCACTCCCAAACCATTTTTTACAAGGGCTGCCAATAATTGACTGTCTGTAAAACTTTGATAGGTTAGGGCATAACCATAAGTCTCTTTTTCTAAGGAATTAGAAGTTTTGGGTTGGGTAGCTTGAAAGGGAGTTGTTTCCACGTTTTCCTTTGTTGCATTGGCTTTGAGTCCATAGGCGTAAGCTAAAGACCAAGCTGTAATATCATAGGTAAGGGAATCATTGAGTTTGGTGTTGGGTTCCAAAAGGATTTGAGCCATTTTTCCCTTAGTTTGGTTTGTGGAAATGACCAGTGAATTTTTAGAAAAGGCGGTGGTTGTGTTTTTTTGTTTTTGATAATCATAACCTTTAACTGTCGTATTTTTTGAAAGGCGTTGACTTTCGATTTGGTGTTGATCAAAAAATTGAGCGAGTGTAGTGAGTTGATCTTCGGGACCTTCTAAAATAAAGTTTTTGTATTTCAAGTCCTTTTCGCTGAAGTAGTCTTGATAATTTTGGTTGAGTTGCGTTTTGTTTTTTACCGCCATCTCCACCGTTGAGATCCCTGTAGTGTAGTGATGTAGGATACGGTCTCTTAAAGTAAGTTCGAGATTCTCATCATTGTCCACACCCAGACCTGCACCGCCACCCCCAGCTTGTTCATAGGTCATCCCAATAGCGCCTAAAAACATTGGATAACTATCTCCGTAGCTGGGATACAAGAGATCAAAGCGTTGTTTGGTAAAATAAAACCAGCCTTCTTTATCAAAATAACGGGCGTGATTTTTTCCTAGTGCATCTTGAAAACTCTTTTGAAAATCGGTAATCATTTCATGAAAGGGTTCTGCAGCAGGAGCAAAGTAATAGGGACTGTTAATTCCCTGTTCGTGAAAATCGACATGAATATGGGGAAGCCATCGGTTGTATTGTTTTAGGCGTTGCTGAGATTCTACCTGAGTAAGCCAAGCCCAATCTCGATTTAAGTCAAAGATATAATGATTGGTTCTTCCGTTGTGCCAGCCCTCCCTGTGTTCCCGGGTATTTCGATTCGAATCGTAGGGTAGGCTTCGCGTTTGATTATAAAAATTTACATATCGATCTCTTCCGTCCGGATTGATACACGGATCAATAATGACCACCGTATCTTTTAGCCACTCTGGATATTGGGTGAGTAAGTCGTAGGCGGTTTTCATGGAAGCTTCCGTACTGGAGGATTCGTTCCCATGCACGTTATAGCTGAGCCAAACAATGGATTTATTATCATTTTTCGGACCTGCTACACTCTCACTGTTTTGGAGGTGAGCGGTACGTATCGCTTCTAAGTTTTTTAAATTTTCCGAAGTGGAAATAAAGGCGAGCTGCAGCAAGCGGCCCTCATTCGTTTTTCCGTAGGGAACAAGTTGAATTTGGGTAGAATTTTGTTCGAGTTGCTGAAAATAGTCCACTACCTGGTGGTGCCGACTAAATCGAGTTCCCAGTTCGTAACCTAGAAATTCTTTTGGAGACTGAAGTTGCGCATTTAGAGAAACAGAAATACAGCAGACGAAAAGGATAAGAATCTTACGTAACATAAGTTTGATTTTGGATTTAAAAGTACACTTTAAAAAGAAACTTTAAATTTCTTTTTCTAAAAAACGAATATCTTTACACAAATTGTTTCATGCAAACCCAACACATTCCACTTCAAGAAACGGGTCGGTTTTCACAACTTATTTGTGATTATCTCAGTCAAAAAAAAGGCTTACAAGACTTTTACAGTCAGTATCCGGATTTGGAAAACTTTAAGGAGGCAATGGATCGTAAACGCGTTCATTTTTCAAAAGACACGCGGTCAGTATTGGTCGGTGCGTTGCAGGAACAATACACGGCGGTGGAAATGACAAAAGCCGTTTCCAACAACCTCGAACTTCTGGCTAAAGAAAGCACCTTTACGATAACTACGGGTCACCAGCTTTGTTTGATGACAGGCCCTTTGTATTTTATTTATAAAATTGTCAGTACAATTAATTTGTGCAAACAACTCAAAACACAGTATCCCAAATCCAATTTTGTTCCTGTTTACTGGATGGCGAGTGAAGACCACGACTTTGAAGAAGTCAGTTCCTTTCAGTTTCAGGACAAAAAAATCAAATGGAATCGAGAGGCTGCGGGAGCTGTCGGGGCATTACCCCTTGACGATTTACAGGAAGTTTTAGACACCTTCGAAACTCATTTGGGAAAGCAGCCCGAAGCTGCTGTGGTGAAAGCATGGTTGGATCAGAGTTATCGAAATGCTGCAGACCTTTCCGAGGCCACTTTTCGTTTGGTCCACAAACTTTTTGGGACTTCTGGACTTCTGGTCTTGGAACCCAATGTAAAAGCGCTCAAAAATCTTTTTTCACCCTTTATGAGCGAAGAGCTTGACACACAGTCTTCCAATGAAAGTGTACTTTTCCAAATAGGACAAATCAAAGCAAAGTACGATTCAAATTACCGTCCGCAAGTCAACCCAAGACCCATCAATCTTTTTTATCTTACTCCAAAAGGTCGGTTCCGCATAGAAAAAGAAGAAGACTATTTTGTCTTACAGGGGACGGAACAACGTTTTACAGAATTAGAATTTTTTACTTTACTGGAAAAGCATCCCGAACGGTTTTCGCCTAATGTCATTTTAAGACCGCTTTATCAAGAAGTCATTTTACCCAATCTCTGTTATATCGGTGGGGGAGGTGAAATTGCCTATTGGTTTCAACTGAAACACAATTTTGATCGTTTGCAAGTACCTTTTCCGCTCTTACTGGTTCGTAATTCTGTACTGCTGTATGCTAAAAAATTAGGAAAAAAAATAGACAAACTTGGATTAGAACCTTCAGATTTGTTTTTAAATCGAAGGGCGTTAATCGATAAAAAAGTAAGAGAGATTAGTGAAATTGACTTGGATTTAAATTTTTTAAAAGAACAACTTGAAAAGCAGTTTGCATACCTCCAAACACTGGTGACAAAAACAGACAAATCGTTTAAGGGCGCAGTAGAGGCACAGCAAAAGAAACAAGTAAAGGGAGTAGAGCACTTGGAGAAACGATTGTTAAAGGCGCAGAAAAGAGTGCTCACTGACCAGGTGCAACGACTGGAGTTGCTTCACGACACCTTGTTTCCCAAAGACCAACTTCAAGAACGCAGCCAGAATTTAATTTCTTTTTATCTGGAAATCGGATCGGATTTTATCCCTGGACTGTTGGACGCCTTGGACCCGTTGAATCCCGATTTTACTTTGATCGAATATTAACAATCCTTGTGGATTAATTTCGGGATTGTTTTTCTAAGCCTTGGATTAAATTGTATTTTTGCTCATGCAAGAAAAAGTTCTCATTCTCGATTTCGGATCGCAGTACACTCAACTCATTGCTCGTCGTGTTCGAGAGCTTTTTATATACTGTGAAATCCACCCATATAACAATCCTCCTAAAGATATTTCAAGCTTTAAAGCTGTGATATTATCAGGTTCTCCATTTTCTGTTCGTGCGGAGGATGCTCCTCATCCCGATTTAGAAGAGATTAAAGGAAAAATTCCGCTTTTAGGAATTTGTTATGGCGCTCAGTATTTAGCTCATTTTTTCGGAGGTGAAGTAAGCCCTTCCAATACGCGCGAGTACGGACGTGCACATCTTTCTTATTTCAACTCAAAAGACTCTTTTTTTAAAGGCGTTTCGGAGAACAGCCAAGTGTGGATGAGTCATGCCGATACCATTTTGACCCTACCTACCGATGCCGAACGTTTGGGAAGTACCGAAGATGTGTCCAATGCAGCTTATAAGTTTTCCAATGAAAGCACCTACGCCATACAATTTCACCCCGAAGTCTTCCACTCTACAGATGGAAAGCAGATTTTAGAAAACTTTTTAGTAGGCATTGCCGAGGTGATACAAGATTGGACACCCGATTCGTTTGTGGAAATGACCCTGAAAGAGATACAGGAAAAAGTAGGCCAAGACAAAGTAATCTTGGGACTTTCTGGAGGTGTAGATTCTTCTGTGGCAGCCATGTTACTTCACCGGGCGATAGGAGATCAGTTGAACTGCATTTTTGTCAACAATGGCTTGTTGCGAAAGAACGAATTTGAAGAAGTTTTGGAGCAGTACTCGGGTATGGGGCTCAACGTAAAAGGGGTGGACGCTTCGGATCAATTTTTAGATGCCTTGGACGGCATTTCTGATCCCGAGACCAAACGTAAAATTATTGGAAAAATCTTTATCGACGTTTTTGATGCTGAATCTCAAAAAGTAGAAGGAGCAAAGTGGCTAGGGCAGGGAACCATTTACCCCGATGTTATTGAGTCCATTTCGGTGAACGGCCCTTCTGCAACGATAAAATCCCATCATAATGTGGGTGGACTGCCAGACTATATGAAGTTAAAGCTAGTTGAGCCCTTACGAATGCTATTTAAGGACGAGGTGAGACGTGTAGGGAAAAGTATGGGTATGGATGCTGCCTTGTTAGGACGTCATCCTTTTCCTGGCCCTGGACTTGCCATTCGGATTTTAGGAGAGATCACTCGAGAAAAGGTTCGAATTTTACAGGAAGTCGATGCCCTTTTTATACAAGGACTAAGAAAGTGGGATTTGTACGATCAAATATGGCAAGCGGGAGCCATGTTTTTACCTGTAAACAGTGTAGGAGTAATGGGAGACGAACGCACTTATGAAAACTGTGTAGCCTTACGAGCGGTTCAGTCCACAGACGGAATGACAGCTGATTGGGTAGATCTACCTTATTCTTTTTTACAAAAAATTTCCAATGAGATCATCAATAACGTAAAGGGTATCAATCGAGTAGTCTATGATATCAGCTCCAAACCCCCAGCAACGATAGAATGGGAATAGTTTTTGCTATAAAATCGTCTATGAAAAAAAATCTTTTGTTTTTCCTTCTTTTAGGGGCCTACCTCGGTTTTGGTCAAACCCCCATGCGTTTTGAGAGCCACCGTGTAAAAAAGGGTGAAACATTAAGTGAAATTTCAACTCTTTATAAGATTTCGGAAGAACAACTACTGGAATACAATCCCCTTTTGGAACGTATTGGAATCAAACGTAAAATGTCGCTTCGAATTCCCATTTTCCCTACAAGTTCGAAACCTCAAGATTTTAGCAGTACTGCTACTAAAACGAGCAGTTACCCTACCCACCAAGTCCTTCCCAAGGAGACCAAATGGCGTTTGGCGTATGAGTATGGGATGACTTTAAGGGAATTAGATTCTTTAAACCCACAAATAGTAGAAGGATTAAAAATAGGTCAAGAAATTAGAGTTAAAAAGCAAGAAATCAGAGAAGTTTTACCTGAAAAAGACAGCCTTTTTAACTATTATAAAGTACTTCCTGCCGAGGGATATTATCGAATCGAAAAAAAACTAGGGGTCAGCCAAAGCGTTTTAGATTCGCTGAATCCGAGCCTAAACGAGACGGGGCTTCAGGTGGGGATGATATTACGAATTCCAGATTCGTTAAGCGGCAGACTAAAAATTGAAAATGATCTATTGGTTGAACGGATCAATCTGCTCGATTCAACCCTGCCTAAAACGAAAATGAAACTAGCGGTTTTACTTCCTTTTAAGGCCAACGAGATAGAATTTGATTCCATTGAAGATACCAAACGAACACTAGAAGCGAGAAATCTCCACACCATTTCAATTGACTTTTACACTGGGGTTTTGTTCGCCTTAGAACGAGCCACTCAAAAAGGAATTGAAGTAGAGTTGACGACTTTTGATACCGAAAATCAACTTTCTAAACTCGGGGAGATTGTGGAATCTAAAGCACTGGAAGACCAAGATTTTATTGTGGGACCCTTAATTCCCTATAACTTTGATTATGTTTCAAGTCAACCTAGTTTGAAAAAAATTCCCAAAATAGCACCCTTATCAACACGTAGTGTGGCTTTTCGAAAGAATGTAGTTCAATCCGTAACGGAAGAGAAAGACCTTCGTGACAAGATGTATGAATATTTAGAAAAGCAATTGGACACGACTCAAAATGTGGTTATCGTTGCAGATTCTACAAATCGAAAAATTGAAAAAGAACTCCTAAAGCGGTTTCCCTGGGCCATAAAAATTCGACCAGAGAAAGCAGACTATATTATCCAAGAACTAGCAGATTCGTTATTGATTGATTCGTTGCCCAACAAAATTATTTTAGAAACCCAATCCTTCCCGCTGATTGCCAGCGCACTTTCCCAGATTAGTGCACAAAATACTAAGGACCGAGATGTGCAGGTGTTTACCACCTATAGAAGTAATGCGTATGACAATGAAAACCTAACCCGAAAAACCTTAGGCGCCATACAATTTTCCTATCCTACAGGATTTAAACCTTTGGACAAGCCTTTAGATGATACTTTTGTAGCTGGCTACATTACTTCCTTTGGTAAACCACCCAATAAAGAGGCCTTGCGGGCTTACGATTTGGTTTTAGACGCGGTATTGCGAACAGCTTATGCAGAAGAACTTCAACAGTCTTTAGAGTTGGGAGAAACAGAATACCAATCGAATCGGTTTTATTATCGAGAAAATGAAAACGAATCACTTTTAAACCAAGCATTCTTCATTCTCCAGCATCAGGGTTATGAAATTATCGAAATAAAAGAATAGACTTTAGAGACCGCTAGTTCCTCTTGATTTTTGTAAATTTGAGCCCGGTTAGGTTAATGAATTAAAACTACCGGATGTCCAATACCAAATATATTTTTGTCACAGGGGGAGTGACCTCATCACTAGGAAAAGGAATCGTAGCTGCTTCACTGGCAAAACTTCTGCAATCACAAAACTTTAAGGTGACCATTCAAAAATTTGACCCCTACATCAATGTGGATCCTGGAACATTAAATCCCTATGAACACGGAGAGTGTTTTGTGACGGATGACGGCGCTGAAACTGATTTGGACTTGGGTCACTACGAACGTTTTTTGAATGTTTCCACTTCACAAGCCAATAATGTCACCACGGGAAGGGTATATCAAAGTGTGATTGAAAAAGAACGGAAAGGGGAGTTTTTAGGAAAAACCGTTCAGGTGATTCCTCATATTACTAACGAGATTAAAGAACGAATGCAACTCCTAGGGGAGTCGGGGGATTACGATATCGTCATTACAGAAATTGGAGGAACAGTTGGGGACATAGAGTCCTTGCCCTATATCGAATCGGTACGTCAGTTGATTTGGGACTTAGGTAGAGAAAACGCAGTGGTGATTCATCTTACCTTAATTCCCTTTTTGGCTGCAGCGGGGGAACTCAAAACCAAACCTACCCAACATTCTGTAAAAACACTCATGGAGAGTGGTATTTCTGCGGATATCATCGTCTGTCGAACAGAACACGAATTGACAGAAGATTTACGAGAAAAGCTGGCTTTGTTTTGCAACGTAAAACGCGAGGCAATTATTCAATCCATAGACGTGAATACAATTTATGACGTTCCTTTAAAAATGTTGGAAGAAGGATTGGATCGCGTGGTGCTGGATAAACTCCAGTTGCAGCCCAAGCAATCCCATCAATTGGAAGCTTGGAATGCTTTTTTAAAGCGGTTTAAAAATCCAGAGCATCAAATAAAAATAGGCTTGGTAGGAAAATATGTCGAGCTTCAAGACTCCTACAAATCAATTTTGGAATCTTTGATTCACGCCGGTGCTGACCAAGAAACGGAAGTAGCGGTGGTGAGTTTGCATTCTGAAGAGATCGATTTGG
>CAXGYE010000044.1:0-8257 GCA_964013865.1 uncultured Flavobacteriaceae bacterium | reverse complement strand
AGGATTACTGTCGATATGGATTTTAGGAATGTTTAATCCTTCGCAACAGACTACAGTGATTATACAGTATCAAGGAAGCTTAGAGCTGAATACGGATTATTTTGGTTCTATTGGTCCAGAACGATTAACTGTAAGTGAGCATGCCGTCTTGTTTAAAGGCGACGGGACATACCGATCTAAAATAGGTTTACCGCCACAAAACATTAAAACACCGCTGTTTGGAAGTTATGACAAGAAAAATCGAATCTTGACAATTGTCCGTTTTCAATTTTCAGGGGAGTCAACTTATGTGAATTCTTTATGGGAACAGCAGGAGTTCCCTTACCAGGGCGATGTGGTAAATTCCTATAATGATGGTCCTTTGGAAGATGGGGTTCAACTAGGACCGTTTTATGAACTGGAATCTTCTTCTGATTCCAAAGAATTAGAACCAGGTGAATCTATGGAGCATTGGCACAGCACCTATCATTTTGAAGGTGACTTTTCTTCCTTGAATACGCTTTCAAAAGACTTGTTAGGGTTTGATTTATCCGAATTGAACTGAAACGAGAAAAACTTAAAAATTCATTTCCATTTTAATATTCCCTCGGGAATAAAGAACTTCAGGTTCCATAGGGACTTCAACAAAGCCGTATTTGCGGTAGAGATGGATGGAGTTTTCTAGAATTGTACTGGAGTACAGTATGATTTTATTCCAGTTGCGTTTTTCGGCAAAAGCAATGGCAAATTGCATCATAGTATTTCCGTGGCCTTTGCCACGATAGTTTGGATCTATCGCCATTTTACTAAATTCATAGAGACGTTCTCCCTTTTTTATGTAGGCAAACGTGCCAACGGTTTTTCCTTCCAATTCTGCCATTACGATAAATCCTCCAGGATCTAGGATTTCAGTTTGAGGATTGCTTAAGACTCGTTCATCTATCGGTTCAACTTCAAAGTACATTTCCAACCATTCTACATTCAAGGTTTTGAAAGTTGAAGCATCTTCAGCAGTATATTTTCGAAACTGAATTTCAGCCATTACCTATCATATCTTCTGGTCGAACCCATTGATCAAATTCTTCTTCGGTGAGGTATCCCAATGTCAAACTGGCCTCTTTTAATGTTGTTCCTTCTTGATGTGCTTTGTTGGCAATTTCAGCCGCTTTATAGTAACCAATTTTAGTATTGAGTGCAGTAACCAACATCAGGGAATTTTGTACTAATTCCTCAATGCGATTGTGATTTGGTTCAATCCCATCCACACAGTTCACAGCAAAACTCACACATGCATCTCCGAGCAATTGTGCCGATTGGATGGTATTGGCAGCCATCAGGGGTTTGAATACATTCAGTTCGTAATGGCCTTGTGCACCTCCTACACTTACCGCCACATCGTTGCCCATCACTTGAGCACAAACCATGGTCAGTGCTTCAGATTGCGTAGGGTTGACTTTTCCTGGCATGATTGAACTTCCGGGTTCATTGGCTGGAATAATAAGCTCTCCGATCCCTGAACGGGGTCCGGAGGACAGCAGACGGATGTCATTGGCAATTTTATTTAAAGAAACGGCTAATTGCTTTAAAGCACCATGGGTTTCTACTATGGCATCATGTGCGGCAAGCGCCTCAAATTTATTTTGTGCTGTGACAAAAGGAAGCTTTGTAAATTGAGCAATATAGTCCGCTACTTTTTCGGAATACCCTTCGGGTGTGTTGATTCCAGTTCCAACGGCAGTTCCTCCCAAGGCTAATTCTGAGAGGTGTCCTAAAGTGTTTTCTAGGGCCTTTACACCATGATCCAGCTGGGAAACATAGCCCGAAAACTCTTGTCCCAAAGTTAGGGGAGTGGCGTCCATCAAGTGGGTTCTCCCAATTTTCACAACGTCTTTAAATGCCGCTGCTTTTTTTTGTAATGCAGTTCGTAACTGCTGCACACCAGGTAGCGTTATTTCTGCTATTTTTTTATAAACGGCAATATGCATCCCAGTAGGGAAGGTGTCGTTAGAAGATTGAGATTTGTTCACATCGTCATTGGGAGCTAAGGTTTTTTCACCCTCACCCAAGGTGTTACCGGCCAAAACGTGAGCTCGATTGGCAATGACTTCATTGACATTCATATTGCTTTGGGTTCCCGATCCGGTTTGCCAAATGACCAAAGGAAATTGATCGTCCAGTTTTCCTGCTAAAATTTCATCACAAACTTGAGCAATACGATCGCGTTTTTCTGATGACAAAACACCGGAGTCACAGTTGGTGTAGGCAGCTGCTTTTTTGAGATACGCAAAGCCATAGACGATTTCTAAAGGCATGGACGCGGGAGCTCCAATTTTGAAATTGGTACGCGAACGTTCGGTTTGTGCTCCCCAATACACCTCTTTGGGTACTTTTACTTCTCCTATAGTATCTTTTTCAATACGATATTCCATACTTTAAATTTTATGTAAAAATACTAGGTTTCAGAAAAATCAATGGACTCCAAGGAATTATTTTGTTGAAAACTGTAGTTAAAATTGTTCCTTGAGGAAATATAGAATAGAAAAAATACCTATTTTTGTTCTCATAAAACCAAAGTATGTTTGAATTTGATCAATATCTCGGATTTCTTTCTTTCCTTACAATTTTGACCATCGGTTTTTGGCTGATGATTTTTTTGCTCACTTTCGTTATTCCTTACTGGCTGGTAGGTGCGTTGATTGAGTATTTAAAATACGGAAGAAACAAAGAGACAATCGAAAAAAAGAAATAAAAAAAGGAGCTTTAAGCTCCTTTTTTTTATCCTCAAAAATCAGGTCCATCACCCCCATCACCTCCAAAACCACCATTGCGATTTCTTTTTCGGTCCATTTTGCGTTCGTTAATGCGGTAGGTTAGCGTAAATACATAAGTGGGTTGTCTCCACTGAAATTCTGTATAATTTCTAAAGTCAGGTGTTTCAGTAGTACTCTTTCGTCTAGAGGAGTTGAGGATATCTCTTACTCGAAATGAGAGTTCTCCTTTCTTTTTGAATAAAGATTTGTTCAAGGCTCCAGAGAAGGTTACTATTCCCTTTGATTCAGTTTGTGCATTAGCCCTAGGACCAAAATAAAATCCTCTCAGTTGGGCATTAATTCCCAAAGGAAGTGGAAAGCTGCTATTCACTCGGGCAAACCAACTCACGATCTCACGATCCAATACGATTCCCTTGTAGCTCCCTTCAGTCACAGAGTTGAAGATATTGAAGTTTCCACTGATTCGAACTCGTCGTTTGGGGGAGTAGGTAAGAGTAAACTCTGTACCTGTTCTCGAATTTTCAGATAAGTTTATAGAAGTAAATCGAAACTCAGGAAGCTCAACAAGTGGATTTTCACTTACAACGACCAAAGCTCCTGTGGCTTCGGTTATGCGTTCGATTACTTGGGTAGCTCGTTGGAAATAAACTGAACCATTAAACGTAAATTTCTCCCATCTTTTGAGGTATCCTAAATCGAATAAATTGGAATACGATGGATCCAAATCAGGGTTTCCTTGTCTAAAAAAGGTCAAACTTGTAAGGGACCTAAAAGGGTTTAAGGACCACGAACGCGGACGTCTGATTCGCCGACTGTAGCCTAAGGTTACATTTTCTTTTTCAGTAAACTCGTAAGATAGGTTTAGGGTGGGAAACCAATCAGTATACTCTTTTTCTTTAAACACATCGATGGTTTTTTGATCGATCTCAATATGGGTCTTTTCCATTCGCAGCCCCATCAGGTAAGAAAATTTATTCACCTTTTGTCCAAACTGAGTGTAGGCAGCATTTACATTTTGAGTAAAGCCCAAAAAGTTAGTCAGTTGAACGTTAGGGCTTCTTCCACTGTCCAATAAATCAAAAACATTGTAATCGGTTTCTTGAAAGCTAAAATCTCCTCGATATCCCAACTCGAATTGGGTGTTCTCATCTATGGGCCAAACGTAGTCCATTTGAAGTAGAGTTCTTTTTTGGTCTTCTAGACTTTCGGACTCCTGGTTGAAGGTACTTGTATTTTCTGCGAGGTCGTTTTCATCTTCTGAACTGGATTCTGTTTGAAATTCGATGACCAGTTCATGCCCTTTGTCATCAAATTTTTTAGTAAAATTGGCGGTAAATTGTTGAGAATTATCTAGTTCCTCTTCAAATTGGTAACGGCCAAATTGGTCGATTATCAATCCACTTGCATTGAGATTTTCAATTTCTGTGCTGTTGTTACTCTCATTATCGCTTCGTCGTACAAAGCCACTAATAGTAAGTGATGTTTTTTCGTCAAAGTTGTATTCAGCTCCTAAATTGAAAAAAATACTTTTTCGATTTCGAATGTATTCTCTTTCTTCATTTACAAAACGAAGGGGGTCAAAATTTTCGCTTTCAAAAATACCTCCCCCACGTGATTCTGAATCACGAAGAGAAGTGGTACTGAAAATATTTACTTTTTTGGTGCGCCAGTTCAGTGAAGCATTTCCTCCGAAAGTGGTGGGAAGACCACCATTCACTACAAAAGACCCGTTAAATCCTTCGAGTTCTTCTTTTTTAAGAATGATATTGAGAATTCCAGCGGTCCCAGAAGCTTCGTAGCGTGCCGAAGGAGAAGTTACAACTTCTACTTTTTCTATCGATTCCGCAGGTAAAGAGCGCAATCCTTGTGGTCCAGACAACCCGACGAGGCCAGAGGGTTTCCCATTGATTAAAATACGGACGTTTTGATTTCCCCGTAGAGCAATATTTCCCTCTACATCCACTGAGACGGAAGGGACATTGTCCAACACATCAGCTACGGAACCTCCGCGGACAGTAATGTCTTTTCCTACGTTGTAGATGCGTTTGTCCAATCGAATTTCGACCTCTGTACGCTCTCCTACAAGTTCTATTTCATCCAAGGACTCCGCAGCAATCTGCAGGGCAATGATGCCCAAGTTTTCATCAGCACGAAGCACTTTTTCATCATATTGAATTTTGTCAAAACCAATGTATTCTATGGTTACATTGTATTTTCCAGGAAAAACGTCCAAATTAAATTTCCCCTTGCTGTCTGTTATCCCTCCTTGAATTCGGTCAGGAAAGCGTTTGTTGACTAAGGATATCGTGGCATATTCCAGCACCTCTTGGGTTTCTTGGTCAATGACAGTACCTGTCAGTTTTATTTTTTTTACGGGGGGACGCCCGTTGGTTTGGGGTTGTTGACCAAAAACTGTAGTGGCGAATAGTCCTAGGGCAAGAATAAGGTGTTTTTTCATATCTATGTAAAACCTTTTGACATCTACCGGGATTCAGGGTTTAATTCGCTTTTAAAAATTCGATTAAATTTTCGATGGGCCTCGCAAGTACTCCGCTTGTTTTCCACTCTACAATGGGGCGTTCTATGAGTTTAGGAAAAGAGACTAAGGCATCAAGGATTTGACTTTCTGACATAGTATTACGATCGGGAATGGCTTTCCACTCCTTTTCATTTTTGCGGACCAGGTCACTTGGCTGGAGTTTAATTTTTTCTAAAAGAGCCTGTAGTGCATCTTTAGTTAGAGGATTTTCTAAGTACAAAATCACTTCGTATTCCACTTTTTCTTCTTGCAACAGTAGAAGTGCTTCTCTTGATTTTCGACAACGGGGGTTGTGATAGATTTTCAACACAATAAAAAGTAAAAAAAAACTACCCGAAGGTAGTTTGATAATTATTTGATTTTGTCCACAATGGCTTTAAAAGCATCGGGATGATTCATCGCTAAGTCAGCGAGCACCTTTCGGTTTAAGTCGATGTGGTTTGCTTTGACTTTTCCCATAAACTGGCTGTACGACATTCCATTGAGTCGTGCACCGGCATTGATTCGGGCAATCCACAACGCTCTAAAGTTGCGCTTTTTGACTCTGCGGTCGCGATAAGAGTACTGCATGGCTTTCTCCACCGCATTCTTAGCGATAGTCCAGACGTTTTTACGACGTCCGAAATAGCCTTTGGCTTGTTTGAGAATTTTTTTTCTTCTTGCTCTTGAAGCTACTGAATTTACTGATCTTGGCATTGTTTGTAGTTTTTTGAAGGAGGCGGTATCACTACGCTTTATGAGCCTTACTTCGGGTTAAAAAAATTAAATTAAACCTGGGGTATTTTACACAAGACGCAATTGCTCTTTAATATTCTTTGCGTCACTTTCGTGCACCAGTCCAGAATGGGTCAATTTCAACTTGCGTTTTTTAGATTTTTTTGTCAAGATATGACTCTTGAATGCGTGCTTTCTTTTGATTTTTCCGCTTCCAGTAATTTTAAAGCGTTTTTTAGCACTTGATTTTGTTTTCATTTTTGGCATGACGTCTCTTTTTTATTTTTTTCTGGGAGCGATGAACATAATCATCTTTTTTCCCTCCAATAAAGGCATTTGTTCTACTTTCCCGATCTCCTCTAAATCTTGCGCCAAACGCAATAACAAGATTTGACCTTTTTCTTTAAAAACGATGGAACGACCTTTAAAAAAAACAAACGCTTTCAACTTTGCTCCCTCTTTGAGGAACTTTTCTGCGTGTTTCTTTTTAAATTCATAGTCGTGCTCATCGGTGTTGGGTCCAAAGCGAATCTCTTTAACTACAATTTTAGTCGATTTTGCTTTGAGCGCCTTATCACGTTTTTTTTGTTCGTATAAGAACTTTTTGTACTCTAATATTTTACAAACTGGAGGTGAAGCTTTCGGCGAAATTTCTACGAGATCTAATTCCAGGTCTTTTGCGATGGATAAGGCTTTGTTAAGTGGATACACTCCGACTTCCACATTATCTCCAACCAGACGTACTTCGTGGGCTGTAATTTTCTCGTTGATCCGATGGGGATCTTGCTTGAAAACCCTTCCTGGGCTGTTCGATCTTCTTCTTCGTATTGCTATGTCGCTTACTTTTTAATTAAACTTCAAAGGTAGCTTGACTCTCCTTTATTTCTTTATTTAGTTGTTTTACAACGGTCTCTAAAGCAAAACTACCCACATCTCCCTTTTGATGTTTGCGCAAGGAAACGGTTTGGGTTTCTGCTTCTTTTTCTCCTAGAATGATCATATACGGGACTTTGGACAGTTCCGACTCTCGAATTTTTTTTCCAATCGTCTCATTTCGATCATCTAAGAGGGCGCGAATTTCGTGATTTTCCAAGAAATTTAAAACTTTTTGAGCGTAATTTTTGTGTTTTTCACTAACGCATAAGATATTAACCTGTTTTGGCATTAACCACAATGGAAAATTTCCACCGGTATGTTCCAAAAGAATAGCGACAAAACGCTCCATACTTCCGAAGGGTGCACGGTGAATCATCACGGGTCGGTGAAGTTCGTTGTCACTGCCTTTGTAGGTTAAATCAAAGCGTTCGGGAAGGTTGTAATCTACCTGTATGGTTCCCAATTGCCATTTTCGTCCCAACGCATCTTTGACCATAAAATCCAATTTAGGGCCGTAGAAGGCGGCTTCTCCCGTCTCGATAACGTAATCTAAGTTTTTTTCTTGAGTTGCATTGATGATGGATTGTTCTGCCAGTTCCCAATTTTGGGTATCTCCGATGTATTTTTCTGGTTTTTCAGGATCGCGGAGGGATACCTGAGCTGTAAAGTTTTCAAAACCGAGGGAATTGAAAACATAGAGTACTAAATCAATTACTTTTTTAAACTCTTCGTCCAACTGTTCGGGCATACAAAAGATGTGGGCATCGTCTTGGGTAAAGCCTCGCACTCGAGTGAGTCCGTGCAATTCTCCACTCTGTTCGTAGCGATAGACTGTTCCAAATTCTGCATAGCGCTTGGGAAGATCGCGGTAACTCCACGGTTTGGTCTTGTAGATTTCACAGTGGTGGGGACAGTTCATCGGTTTAAGTAAAAACTCTTCTCCGTCTGCTGGGGTTTGTATGGGTTGGAAGCTGTCTGCCCCGTATTTTTCGTAATGTCCCGAGGTCATGTAGAGTTCCTTATTCCCGATATGGGGAGAAATAACCTGTTCATATCCCGCTTTTGCTTGCGCGGTTTTTAAGAAGTTTTCCAATCGTTCGCGTAGCGCAGCGCCCTTAGGCAACCAAAGGGGTAGACCTTGTCCTACTTTTTGAGAAAAGGTAAAGAGTTCCAATTCTTTTCCGAGTTTTCTATGGTCTCGCTTTTTGGCTTCTTCCAAAAGAGCAAGGTACTCGGTAAGTTCTTTTTGTTTGGGAAAAGAAACCCCGTAAATCCGAGTCAGTTGCGGCTGGGTTTCGTCTCCACGCCAGTAGGCTCCGGCTACACTGAGGAGCTTAACCGCTTTGACAAATCCCGTATGGGGAATATGTCCCCCACG
>CAXGYE010000043.1:0-8285 GCA_964013865.1 uncultured Flavobacteriaceae bacterium | reverse complement strand
TCACATCCCATCGCCATTACCCGAACCTTTCCCATTACATTTCTTTTCACAATTTTTCGATTTCTTTGGGAAGGTGCAACAATGCCACTCCGGCTTTTTTCAAAAAGTCCAAGCCCGAGACGTCTTTATACTCCTTGGTGTAAACCACCCTTACGATACCGGATTGATGTATCAACTTACTGCATTCTTTACAAGGAGAAAGGGTGATGTATAATGTTGCCCCCTTACAGGACTGTGTGGAGGCGGCTACTTTTAAGATTGCGTTGGCCTCTGCGTGGAGAACATACCATTTGGTGTAATGGGCCTCATCTTCACAAACATTCTCAAATCCCGACGGAGTTCCGTTGTACCCATCCGAGATGATCATACGATCTTTAACAATGAGTGCACCCACCTTTTTTCTTTCGCAGTAAGAGAGTTGCCCCCATGTTTCTGCCATCTTAAGATAAGCGCTGTCGTACTTTAGCTGTTTCTCTTTCCCCATTGTCACGAAGATAGTATTTCGGTTTAAATATCATTTTAAATTCGTTGAAAAATCATTCCCAGTGCTTGGGACAAAATTAAGGCTCCTACCAAAAACTCCCATTTACTTTTGGATTGTCTTAAAATTTGAACAACTATAAAGCTCAATAAAAGAACTGCAATAACAATTGCGATTTGAGCCAGCTCCACCCCTAAAGCAAAAGAAAAAAGGGAAAACCCAACCTCGTCTTCTGGAATCAACATCTTAAAATACCTTCCGAAACCCAAACCGTGAATCACACCAAAAACCACGGTGATACTAGGAAAAAAATAGGCTTTGTTTAAAATGCGATCGTGTTGTTTGGGGAAAAATAAAGTTATCGCATTCAAGGCAATCGTACTAGGTATAAGCAGTTCAATCCAGTAGGATGAAAAGGAAATTTCTGCATAAAAATTTCCTACTAAAGAGAGGGTGTGTCCCAAGGTAAAGAGTGTTACCCACCACAGTAGTTTTTTGCCTTCTTTAAAAGCAAAAGGCATTGCCAACGTAATGATGAAATAAAAGTGGTCCAAGCCCTCCCAGTCCACCACATGCCAAAACCCTAGCTCAGTGTAAAACCAAAGTGTCTCGATCATAGTCCTCTTTCTTTTTGAATGGTTTCATAGGCCTTTTGAACCTCTTGAAATTTTTCTTGAGCCCCTTTGATCAGGGCAGAGTCTTGAGACTGCAATTTGTCAGGATGGTATTTTTTAGCCATATCCCGGTACGCTTTTTTCACTTCCGCATCAGTAGCATTTGGAGTTATTTCTAAAATCTTATAGGCACTGTCTGTCTCTTGAAAAAACATTGCCTTGATGCTCTCAAAATCGGTAGCCCGCAGGCCTAGCGCAGCCGCAATCTGGCTGATCTTATCGAGTTCGGATTGGGCTACATTCCCATCTGCATTGGCCACACCAAATAAAAAATGTAACACTTGCAAACGAGTTTCATAAGGAGTGCGGGATACAAATACACGTGCCAAATCTGCTACATTTTGCACCTCTTTTTTCATTTGTTCGTTGAAGGTTTCAAAAATCATGGTGGCTTGTTCTTTTCCATAATTTGTAATAAAAAAGTTTCTTACAAACTGTAATTCTTGTGCCTTTACCACCCCATCGGCTTTAATAACCGTAGCTGCTAATGCCAAGAGATTCAATTGTAAACTTCCCGATTGGGTGACAGAAAAACGAGTCTGAAAAACGGACCGTTTCCCACTGTTGAATTGATCGATCATTCCCCCGATAAAAAATCCTAGCATGGCGCCCGGAAATCGAAACAAGTAATATCCAACAAATGCTGCAACCCATTTAATCATTGCTTTCTTTTTCTAAGTTTTTACAAATTTGACAAATAAATTCGGCCCCGCAAAACCATTAAGATTCCTTTAATTTATATCTTTGAAAAAAATAAAATTATGTATCCTGCTGAATTAGTAAAACCCATGCGCGAAGAGTTGACCCAGATCGGATTTGAAGAGTTGGCTACCTCAGAAGACGTTACCCAGGCAATAGCAAAATCAGGCACCACACTGGTAGTGGTCAATTCCATCTGCGGTTGTGCTGCAGCCAATGCTCGTCCCGGTGTTCATTTTTCTCTCCAAAACGAGAAAAAACCAGATCAACTTACTACCGTTTTTGCAGGTGTAGATACGGAAGCTACAAATACAGCTAGAGATCTCATGGTCCCTTTTCCTCCTTCCTCTCCCAGCATCGCTTTATTTAAAGA
The DNA here is from genome assembly GCA_964013865.1 of uncultured Flavobacteriaceae bacterium. Lineage (GTDB taxonomy): Bacteria > Bacteroidota > Bacteroidia > Flavobacteriales > Flavobacteriaceae > MS024-2A. Next base: position 6,058 of record CAXGYE010000043.1, on the reverse strand, counting down.
CGGTAGTTTGGTCCATATGATCGAAAGACATCATATCGAAGGGCGCCCTGCAGAACTCATTGCAGAAAATCTGAAAGCAGCCTACAACGACCACTGCTAAAGTTCCTTTCACAAAAGAGGCAAGGGGATGAAAAAATTCATGAGTTATCCGCTTAGTTTACTCTTCTACCTTTGCTTTGGTAGTCTCCTTGTATTGTTTCACGGTGTGCAATGGATTGCGCTCAATACTTTCGGATATACTGCCCAAAAAAAAAGCGTAGATCTGTTAAACTTTTTTATTCTTCGCTGCCTTACTCTTTTGGGGACCCGAATTAAATTTGAATATGAAGCCCCCCTACCTGAAAACGGCAGTGTAATTTTTGTAGCCAATCATCAAAGCACCTATGACATCCCTCCTTTAATCTGGGAATTGAGAGCGTATCATGCCAAATTTGTCAGTAAAAAAGAACTGGGTAAAGGGATTCCCAGTGTATCTTTTAACATCCGTCATGGAGGGTCCGTTATGATCGATCGAAAAAAACCAAAAGAAGCACTTGAGTTGATTGAATCCTTTGGGGTCCGCCTCGCAAAAAGCAATCATTCTGTTATTATTTTCCCAGAAGGAACCCGATCGAAAACGGGAAAGATGAAAAAATTTCATGGTGCAGGACTTATAACTTTATTTAAAACCATGCCCCACGCCAAAATAGTTCCTGTGAGCATTCGAAATTCATGGAAATTTTCAGCTCAAAACTACTTCCCAATGCCACTAGGAAACAAAATTTTCTTCAGATTTCATAAGTCTATTCCCATCGATAAAAACCAAATCGATTCTTTAATTGACCACATCGAAACGACTATAAAAAAAGAAGTAGAAGCTTAGGTCAGGAACGAGGTAGTGCGATGATAAAGGTGGTTCCTTTACCTTTTTTAGAGACATATCGTACAGTTCCCTGATGAGACTCGATTATGTTCTTTACGATTCCAAGACCCAGTCCCATTCCAGAGGTTTTGGTTGTAAATTTAGGTTCAAAAACCTTATCCTTAAGCTCTTTTGATATACCATTTCCATTATCCATAATGGAAAGTAAAGTCTGATCGGGTTCGGTAGTCAGTTGAACACCAATTTGTGGAGTCCTTTCTTTAGGTACCGATTGTAAGGCATTTTGAACCAAATTAGTAATTACTCGAATCCATTGGGTACGATCCAATTTGTGATAGCTGTGCGCCCGGTCTGAAGAAAACACAATATGCTCTTGATCAAAAATATTGACTGCCATTTGAGTAATCTCTACTAGATCACATTCTTTCATTTTGGGCTTGGGTAAGGTTGCAAAATTTGAGAACGCTTCTGCTACCTCACTCATCGTATCTATTTGTTGAATCAGCAAGCTGGAGAAATCATTGAGTTTCTTTTTATTTTCTGGATCATTAGGATCGTACTGGTGTTGAAAACTTTGGATGGTAAGGCGCATGGGTGTCAATGGGTTTTTAATCTCATGAGCTACTTGACGCGCCATTTCTTGCCAGGCTTGTTGACGTTCTGTCTTGGCTAATTTTTCAGCACTTTCTGCCAGATCATCAACCATTTTATTGTACGATTTGACTAGGCTATCGATCTCTCGAGTGGCATTGTTTAAATGAATTTTTTCGTTCTTTTTTTCCAAACGCATCTCTCCCATTCTCACTTTAATGGTTTCTAAAGATCGAGTGATAAATTTAGATAAAAAGTAGGCGATTAGAATCACCCCTATGAGGAGTAAAATATAAATTTGATATAGATTGTCAATAAAGGTGTTTAGCTCATTTTCCGAAATAGAAATATCTTCAAAATAGGGGAAAAATAAAATCGCATACGGTGTATTTGAATTGTCTTTTAAAATCTTGTAGGAAGCGTGAAAATTATCTAATTCGGAGGGGTAATGCTCCACATAACTACCTTGTTTGGAAGCAGTAATCTTTTCGAGTAATGTTTTATTCAACTTGTAATTGTTGGCAATTATTTCAAGGGGAGAATGATAAATAAACAAAGGGTCTCCCTCCAAAGTAAACAAAGAATACTGGACGCTATGAATTGAATTTAGCTTTTCAAAATCCGTACTGTATTGCTCCCATACCTCTGAGGGTCGATTCATCAAGTCGTACTTCTGTACTAAATAATTCACATGTCTTTGAATTTGACTTTCTTTTCGCGCCAGGCGTCCTAGATGGTAGTTTTCCCTTTGGGATTCATACTGTATTGTAGTGGATCCTAAAATCATCAATCCAGCAATAACCAACATCCCAATCATCACCATAAAAAGACGGGTTCTGAAAGAGAAACGTTTTGGAATTTTGAATGATCTAATCATTTCTCTTTTCTCGTTTTTTTGTACAATTGGATTCCAAAATACAAAAGAATTCCCAAGCCCAGTAATCCCAAAAGCCCCCCTATCCAATGCAAGCTGTCTTTCAAAATCACTAAAAAAACTATAGCAAAAAGCAACAGAGTAGCTCCTTCATTCCAGACGCGCATAAACATACTGCTGTAGGAAATCAAATCTTTTTGAAGCTTTAGAAATATTTGGTGTGTTTTCAAGTGATAGATTATTAATAAGACAACAAAGGTGAGTTTCAAGTGCATCCAACCTTGAGAAAGCCATGAAGGCATCAAGACCAGAAGCCATATTGCAAACAAAATAGCTAAAATCGCAGAAGGCCAGGTAATAATGTACCACAGTCTTCGCGACATCATTTTCAACTGCGGAATAAGGATTGCTGCTTCTTGCTCAGTCTTCTTTGTGGCTTCTATATGATAGATAAAAAGCCGAGGAATATAAAATAAGCCCGCAAACCAAGTAATCACAAAAATCAGATGTAATGCCTTGATATAATTGTAATACAATACGTTTTAGTTTAACGTTAAATAGTCTAGATTTAATTTTGCAAAAGCCTCGTTAAAACGCTCCAAATCTTCAGAAATCAACTTGTTGTACTCTGCCAAATGACCTTCTACCAGAGTCGTCATCTCCTTTCGAACCGCCTCATCTTGATCAGTGGGTGGGAAATCATTATTCGTTACCAAACGGTTCAAATGTCCTAATTTATTCGTCAAACGAATAGGGAAATTGAGCGGATCTTGATTACTTCTATTTTTAGTTTGATAGAGTGCCTTTTCAATATCTGAAAGTGAAGTGCTCAATGTTTTTGCATCTTCGATCAATACACTTACCGATTCATTGTCTGCATAATTGGATTCAAAATCTTCTAGCTTTTCACGAATCGTTCGGATGTTTTTAATGGCTTTGTGTGCTTCGTCCACCGTTGCATTGACTCGATTTACAAAATCAAACTGGGATTTCATTTGTGCCACAGTAATCTCAGCACTAGGATCAGGTAGAATCTCAAAATCGTGTTCTTGTGTGGCTCCATTTTTTTCTAGAACCACTTTATAGGAACCTGGAACGGCTTTTGCTCCAGAGAAAGAAGCACTCCAGAAAATCATGTCCTCTAACGTCATTGCCCCTTCGTAGCGGGTGTTCCAAACAAAGGAATTACCCCCTGCATTAATTTCAAGTTTATTCTCCTCATCTGTGGTGCTGAAGGTCTTGATCAAGGTGCCGTCTTGCTCTTTGAAATGAAGAGCTACAGTGTCGTTTTCACCATCAAACTCTTTTACATTAAAATGTACAATTACTCCGTTGGGTAAGTTCGTCCCCTGCGTAAGAGAGGGTTTCCCACCTCTTCCCTGGGTGCGGTAACTGTCCTTAGGTTGAAACAAAGTCATGGGCTGGCTAGCCGTATTTTGATCAATTTGATGCAGTACTGTCAAGTCATCTAAGATCCATATACTGCGTCCTTGTGTAGCTACAATAAGACTGTTCTCTTTGAGAGTCAAATCGGTAATCGGAACAATAGGGAGATTCAACTGGAAGGGGTTCCAAGACGCTCCGTCATCGTGAGAAATGTACATTCCTGTTTCTGTACCTGCATAGAGAAGTCCTTTTTTGGCAGGATCGGCGCGGAGTACGCGGGTAAAATGTTCCGAAGGAATTCCATTGGTGATCTGTGTCCAAGTTTTTCCGTAATCTGTGGTTTTGTAGAGGTAGGGTTTGAAATCTCCCGTTTTGTACAAAGTTCCGGCTACATAAGACACTGCCGGATCAAAAGGAGAAGCATCTATACTGTTAATCATCAGCCATTTAGGCATGATGGAAGGGGTTACATTCTCCCAGTTTTTCCCACCATCCCGAGTCAAATGCAACAATCCATCGTCACTTCCAACCCACATCAAACCTTCTTGTAGAGGAGATTCATCCACCGCAAAAATAGTACAGTAGTATTCCACACCTGTATTATCTTGGGTAATGGGTCCCCCCGAAGATTTTAATTTTTCAGGAGCATTCCGTGTCAGGTCAGGACTGATGATTTCCCAACTTTGCCCTTCGTTTTCAGAAACGTGAACGTGATTGGAAAAGGTGTATAATTTTTTGGGATTGTGTTTGCTGAAATGGATAGGAAAATTCCATTGAAAACGGTATTTCATTCCTTCTGCACCATAGCCCATTGGATTGTCTGGCCAAACATTGATGCCTCGTTCAGAATTGTTTTTATGATTAACCCGTGTGAGGTAACCTCCGTAACTCCCTCCGTAAACGACATCATTATCTAAAGGGTCAATAGCAATATGAGCTGACTCTCCACCTGCAGTAGGCTCCCAATCATTTTCTGAAATACCACTTCCTGAAGAGCGATGTTTTACTCGTAAGGTAGAGTTGTCTTGTTGTGCAACATAAATCCGATAAGGCGAGGCGTTGTCTGTAGTTACTCTATAAAATTGAGCCGTAGGTTGGTTGTGATAAGTACTCCAACTCATCCCTCCGTTATACGATACTTGAGCACCTCCATCATCACCGATGATCATGCGTTGGTTATCTTCTGGAGCAATCCATAAATCATGGTGATCGCCGTGAGGTGCATTGCTGCTTTTAAAGGTTTTTCCTCCATCTTTGGATTTGTGGTAGGACACATTCATTACGTAAACAATGTCTTCATCTTGAGTGTCTGCGTAAATTTTTGAATAATACCAGGCTCGTTGACGTAACGCTCTACTGTCATTGATGTGACTCCATGTAGCACCCCCGTCTTCGGAACGATAAACGCCCCCTTCGTCTTTATTTTCTACAATGGCCCACACACGTTGTGGATTTACTGGAGATACAGTGACTCCTATGATTCCTAAAGTCCCTTCAGCAAAACCGTCGTGTACACTCACTTCGGTCCAATTTTCGCCTTGATCCGTACTTTTCCAAAGGGCGGAACCTTCGCCACCGCTGTTCAGACTGTAAGGTGTTCTGTTTACCCGCCAGGTCGCGGCGTATAGCACTCTAGAATTTGAAGGGTCCATGACCAATTCAACTGCTCCAGCATTTGCATTGGAAAACAAAACTTTTTTCCAAGATTTTCCTCCGTCAATACTTTTATAAACCCCGCGTTCTTGGGTAGGTTTATAAATGTTTCCTAAAACAGCGGCATAGACAATATTGTGATCGTTTGGATCGATTACGATTCTGGGTACATGGCGCGACTTTGGCAAACCAGAAAACGACCATGTTTTTCCCGCGTCAACCGTTTTCCAAATTCCGTATCCTGAAGACACATTTCCGCGGACTGTAACTTCACCCCCTCCGACGTAAAGAACGTTGGGATCACTTTTGGCAACTGCAACAGAACCTATACTTCCACCAAAATAGCCATCGGAAATATTTTCATAAGTCTGCCCTCCATCTTCGGTCTTCCAGACACCACCTCCTGCGGCACCAAAATAAAACAAATTGGATTTGCCTGGAACTCCAGTCACTGCTGCAGAACGACCTCCTCGAAAAGGACCTATAGAACGGTATTCTAGAGATTCATAGGTGCTTTCTGGATAACTAACAGTAGCCTTTTTGTTTTTTCGTTTCGATTGCGCATCGGCAGGTTGTAAAGCAACAAAGAATAGTATAAAAGCAATATATAGGAAATGGGGATGGCGAACTAGTTTTTTCATAAATTGTTTTAGATGTAAAAAATTAAAAGTAAAAATTTAATCCTAATTAGC
>CAXGYE010000042.1:0-8320 GCA_964013865.1 uncultured Flavobacteriaceae bacterium | reverse complement strand
ACGTGACGATTTGTATCGTTTGTGGCCCGACCGGTATTCTCCCTGGGACAGTGCCGTACTTCCCTCGGAAGAATTTATTAAAATTGAAGAAGGTGACAATTTCGGTTGGCCGTATTGTTATTACGATCAAATTCAAGGAACACGAGTTTTGTCTCCTGAATACGGGGGAGATGGAAAAAAACTAGGTTCTTGCGCAGATTACAAACCCCCTATTATGGGATTTCCTGGACACTGGGCACCAAACGATTTGGTGTTTTACAAAGGCGATGCGTTTCCAGATTATTATAAAAACGGAGCCTTTATTGCCTTTCACGGATCCACCAATCGTGCCCCCTATCCGCAGTCAGGCTATTTTATTGGTTTTGTCCCTTTTAAAAATGGTGTCCCAGCAGGCGAAGTGGATATTTTTGCAGATGGTTTTGCACAAGTAGATCCGATCCTCAGTGTTCGTGATGCTGTGTACCGACCAATGGGAATTGCCTTTGCTCCTGACGGAACCCTATACATCGGAGATACCGAAAAAGGCAGAATTTGGAGTGTGAAGTTTACTGGTGATAAAAGCCAATTTGGAACCGCTTCACTTGCAAAAATGGAAGCGAGAAAACTCCTCTCTCACTTTAGAACTCCCGACCCTGAAAAAGATCATTTGGGCGAAAAAAACCTGACAGGAGGAAAATTAATTTATAAAACCTATTGTGCAGCTTGTCATCAAAGAAACGGAAAAGGAGCTTCTGGAAGGTTTCCTCCGCTCGACAAAACCCATTGGGTGGTGGGTGACAAAGAACGATTGGTTCATCTAATTCTCAATGGAATGCAGGGACCCATTAAAGTCAATGGAGAAGATTACAACAGCATGATGCCCCAACACAGCTTCCTCAAGGATGTAGAAATTGCAAAAGTATTGACCTATATTAGAACTAACTTTGGAAACGAGGCCTCTAAAGTAACCGTTGATGAAGTAAAAAAATACCGAGAATCCAATTCAAAAAAACAATCAAAATAATATTTCTATGAAATCACATTTTTTTAAACTTCTGTTTTTTATTGCTTTATTTTCTTTTTATTCATGTGAAGCACAACAATATGACCTTATAATACGAAATGGACACTTGATTGATGCCAAAAACAATTTGGATCAAAAAATGGATCTTGCAATAAAAGATGGTAAGATTGCTGCGATAGAAAAATCCATTGCGCCTGAGCAGGGTAAAAAGGTCATAGATGCAGAAGGACTGATTGTAAGTCCCGGATTGATCGACATGCACAGTCATAATTTTCACGGAACCCAACCCAAAAAATACTTAGCCAATAGTTTTACGGCTTTACCTCCTGATGGTTTTACTTTTCGAAATGGGATTACCACTCTCGTAGATGCAGGAAGTCCCGGATGGCGAAATTTTGATCTCTATAAAAAGCAAACCATTGACCAATCGAAAACTCGAGTCCTTACCTTTTTAAATATCGTTGGAAACGGAATGGCAGGTGGGGCAATAGAACAAAATTTGGAGGATATGGATCCTGAAACCAGTGCCGAATTTGCCCAAAAACACACAGACTATGTGGTTGGATTTAAGTTGGCACACTTCAATGGATATAACTGGACCCCTACGGAGCATGTGGTCCGTGCGGGTGAATTAGCCAATATGCCTGTAATGATCGATTTTGGAGGGAGTGATCCCGAACTTCCATTAGAAAAATTATTGCTTGAAAAATTGAGACCTGGAGATGTATTTACCCATGCATATGCCCATGTTAAAGGAAGAACACCCATCGTGGATGAGACCGGAAAAGTACGTCCCTATGTATTTCAAGCCCAAGAAAAAGGAATTGTCTTTGACGTAGGGCATGGCGGAGGGAGTTTTGTTTTTGAACAAGCCGTTCCCGCTATGGAACAAGGATTAAAACCCAATACCATCAGCACCGACTTACATACAGGAAGCATGAATGGGGGTATGAAAAATCTGCTGAATGTGATGTCTAAATTTCTCAATTTAAAAATGCCCCTTTCAGAAGTCTTCGCAGCGGCAACTTGGTATCCTGCTCAAGTCATTCAAAAACCAGCACTAGGACATTTGAGCGTAGGTGCAGAAGCAGATGTGTCTTTACTTCGACTTTTAGAAGGTGATTTTGGATTTGTTGATACTGCAAAAAAGAAGATGAAGGGAACCCAAAAATTGGTTTGTGAACTGACCCTCCGAGAAGGAAACGTGGTTTATGATCTCAATGGTTTGTCGAGTCCCCTTTGGAAATAAAAAGTCTATGAAAACCTATCCTAAAATTTCACTTTTGCTTTCGGCACTCTTCGGGTTGATGAGTCTCTATTATTTTATCACCCAGCAGGCTACTGATGCAGGGGTTTGGCTGGTTGGATTTTTTATTTTTTTAGCCCTTGGCTTTAGAGGAATCCCCGCATTAAAAGGACTGTCCTTTACCATATTAATTTTTGCGGCAGTAAGTATTTCTATGTATTTCCCTGCTCCCTTTATAGAGTTGGGAGGAGTTCAAATGAAAGTGCTTATTGTACCCTTATTGCAAATCATCATGTTTGGAATGGGGACTGCGATGAGTCTCAAAGATTTTTACGGGGTCATAAAAATGCCCAAAGGAGTTTTGGTGGGCTTACTTTGTCAATTTAGCATCATGCCCTTGGTTGGATTTTCTCTGGCAACGCTTTTTCAATTTCCCCCGGAAATTGCTGCTGGGGTCGTATTGATCGGTTCCTCCCCCAGTGGTTTAGCGTCCAATGTCATGGCGTATTTAGCCAATGCAAATGTTGCACTTTCTGTAACCCTGACCGCAGTAGCTACGGTTTTAGCTCCTTTTATGACACCTCTACTGATGGAGTTTTTTGCAGGAGCCTTCGTGCCTATAGATTTTTGGGCAATGATGTTTAGTATTGTAAAAATTGTCATTCTTCCGATTGCATTAGGATTGATTTTCAATCACTTTTTTCATGGAAAAACCCCCTGGCTTGACAAAAGTATGCCCCTCATTTCTATGGCAGCGATTGTCATGATCATTACCATTATTACTGCTGCAGGAAGAGACAATTTGTTGACCATTGGTGTATTCTTAATTCTAGCCTCGATCATACATAATATTTTGGGGTATTTTTTCGGATATTGGGGTTGTCGAGTTTTGAATATGAAAGAACAAGACTGCCGGACCATAGCCCTAGAAGTGGGGATGCAAAATGGGGGGCTGGCATCGGGGATAGCACTGGAAATGGGGAAGGTCGCAACCGTTGGTTTGGCCCCTGCCGTATTTGGTCCGTGGATGAATATTTCAGGTTCTTCTTTAGCCTCCTGGTGGCGCAACAAAAAAATTGAATAATCAAACAAACTGTACAAATGAATTTTATAAAACTAAACATCCTTCTTTTGCTTTGTACAACCTACTTTGTAAAGGCTCAAGATCTCTCCGTAGAACAAATGACCTTTTTAACTCTCCTTTGGGAAGGGGCCCGTTTTGACGATGGTCGACCCCGAGTAGGTGATGATATTTTAAACCGCATGAAACAGGTCAGTATAGAAGAAGCCTGGGGCGTACTGAGAAACGAAGGCTACCACAACCAATTTGAAAGTGGCTGGGAACCCCTCCACCCCGAAGTTCCAATGGTGGGGCGGGCACTTACTGTACAATACCTCCCCAATCGCCCAGATGTGGCCCAGCAAATCATCAAAAAAGGAAAAGCTGAGGGTGCAGTCGGAAATACAAACTCATGGCCTATTGATCGTCTGGTGGAAGGCGATATTTATGTCGCAGATGGGTTTGGAAAAATTGTAGATGGAACGCTGATTGGAGACAACTTAGGAAACGCCATCTATGCCAATTCTAAAAACGGGGTGGTCTTTAACGCCTCCAGCAGAGACCTTGAAGGGCTTTCACAAATCGAGGGGTTTAATGCGTTTGTACGTGGTTGGCATCCGTCTTTTTTAACTGAAGTGATGCTGCTTAACATCAACTTTCCTGTTCGTATAGGGGCCGCAACGGTTATGCCTGGCGATGTGGTCTTGGCCAAAAAAGAAGGAGTAATTTTTATCCCCGCACATTTGGCTGAAAAAGTTGTCGTTACCTCCGAAGTGGTTCGCCTGCGCGATCTCTTTGGGATTAGTAGATTGAAGGAAGGTGTTTATTCTCCAGGGCAAATAGATGCTAAATGGACCGATGCAATAGAAAAAGATTTTTCAAATTGGTTAAAAGATCATATGGACGAGTTACCCGTACCAAAAGATCAAATCAAAGCCTTATTGGAAAAAAGAACTTGGTAACTAATAAATTAACAATCAAATATTAATAGATATGAAACTAAATGAACAAAGAAGATCCAGTTTAAAAAAAATAGCCTTTGCTGTGACTGGAATTTTTGGCTTTGGTGTTGCTAAAGCCGCAGAAGGTACCCCTTCTAAAAAAGTGGTGGGAACAGTTGTCAAAGACCAAAATATTCCGCTATTTTCTGGGGCAGTCAAACACGGTAATACACTCTATATTGCTGGAAAAGGAGCCCATTTTGAGGGAGATATCAAAGCCCATACCGACCATGTACTGAAAGAACTGGAAAAAGAGCTGGTCCGCAATGGATCCTCGATGGAACAGGTCTTAAAAGTCAACGTGTATCTGGCAGATCTGGCCGATTATAAAGGGATGAACGAAGTGTTTCGAGGACGTTTTGGGGACAGCCCACCCGTTCGTACTACTGTGGCTACTTACGGAGGAGTTCCTGGGAATTCACTTGTGGAAATGGACTGTATCGCTGCTGTAAACTCTTAAATAAGTAACTATGATCAACAGAAGAAAACTATTAAAATCCATTACTGCACTGCCTTTTGTAGGAAGCTTTGTAGGGATTCAAGAACTGAGTGCACAAACCTCCGTTACGAAAACGGTAGGAACAGCACTAGAACGTGATTTTTTCAAAGAATTGGGGCTTCGCACTTTTATCAATGCTGCAGGGACCTATACCTCAATGACGGGTTGTTTAATGCCTAAAGAGGTAACAGATGCCATTGGGTATGGCGCGACAGAATATGTCAACCTGGACGACCTTCAAGACAAAGTAGGTGAACGCATCGCCGAATTATTATCCTGTGAATACGCTACGGTGACTTCAGGATGTTTTGGAGCCATGTCCATCGCTATGGCAGGGGTGCTGTGTGGTAACGATCCAAAAAAAGTAAAACAACTGCCCAATACCGAAGGTTGGGCCAATGAGGTTATCATTCAAGAAGGACATCAGATTGGCTATGCGCAAGCACTAACCAATGTAGGGGCTAAGGTCGTTTTGGTTAAAACTGCCAAAGAGATGGAAAAAGCCATCAATAAAAAAACAGCCATGATGTGGTTTTTAAATGCCAATACCGAAAACGGTGAAGTGAAATGGGAAGAATTTGTTGCAATAGCTAAGAAACACAACATTCCAACTTTTATTGACTGTGCAGCAGACGTACCTCCTGTTTCCAATTTATTCCGGTTTACAGAAATGGGATTTGATATGGTAGGTTTTTCGGGAGGAAAAGGGCTTCGCGGGCCACAAAGTGCAGGGCTTTTATTGGGGAAAAGAAAATACATTGAAGCCGCTCGTATGCACACTCCTCCCCGTGGTGAAACCATTGGAAGAGGAATGAAGGTCAACAAAGAAGAGGTTTTAGGAATGTTGGTTGCTCTTGAGCTCTATTTAAATAAAGACCATGACAAAGAATGGAAACTTTGGGAAGATCAAATTGAATTGATCAGTAACAGTGCCCTCGCCGTAGAGGGTGTTCGAACAGAAATTCACGTGCCCAAGCACGCCAATCACGTACCTAGTTTACGAATCCGATGGGATGAAAACAAAGTCAAAATTACCGCTGATGAAGCGCGAAGACAGTTGCGTGAAGGTCACCCTTCGATTCAAACAGTTGGTAATAAAACTACAATAGGAATCACCACCTGGATGATGACGCCTGGACAAGAACGGATTGTCGCCAAAAGGGTTCATGAAATTTTAAAAAGTGCGACCTAAAGGCTAGAGATTTCTTTTTAGATTAAAACACCACAATCTCGTCCGCGTATAAAAATGCAGGTTTTCCTGCATTGATATGCCAAGCGGGCATTTGGAGTACACTTTCTGCATGTACCTTGATGTAACGTGCCTTTGTGTTGGTAAAAGCAGTGCTAAAGGTGTGAAAAGGTACCTTTACGATATCCGGATTTTTGGCCGGGTCAGGCTCATGTGGATTCTGCACATTTACCGCTTCAGAATAGGTTTTTCCATCAGTAGAGAGCGCATAAGAAACAGCCGTAGGAAGTATCAATTGGTGCCAGTTGGCTTGTGCTTGGACATTGAGGAAGTCCATTTGCACGGTGGTGATCTCTTGGACGGCTCCTAGGTCCAAGACAAAGTCCATATGCACTCCTTTGTAGGAAACCCAATTGGCGTCCTTATCAGGAAATCTCCAAGACTCAAAAGCGCCAAAAATCCCATCGGTCAGGCGGGAAACTTCCGCTACTCCTCTGCTAGGAGTGGTGATTGGAATTATTTTTTTCTGATAGGAAAGGGCCTTCTTCATTTGTTCCATTCGGTCAAACATTCTTTTGAAGTTCAGTCCGTAATCTTCCAAAGTAATGGCACGTTCTCCGATTCGCTGGATTCCCGCATTTTTGGCTTGCGCTAAGAAATTTGCAACTTTTTCTTTCATTTCGGGTTTTACGATAACCTTCTCCGAACTGTCTAGCGTATAAAAACTGCCAGGTGCTCCCAAAGGAATCTGTCCTGCAATTTGAATTTCAGCGATGACTAATGGAAGTCGGGCTTCGCGTATGCGTTTCAAGGTCACTGGTTCCGTTTCGGTCTCTTGTTCCGCCTGGTCAAACAAACGACTGTACTGCTCCATCATTTCGGGGGACAAATAATTGGCAACCGCATCGCGGGGGTCTCCAAAAATATTGAGTCTAAAATTGTCTTGTAGTAAGGCTTTTCGCATTTGATCGATATACTGGCGAACAAAAGGGGCTCCAGCGCCATAATAGCCCTGTAGGAAATCATCGATTATGGCTTCAGGATCGGCTTCGGGGTTCCACATCAACTTGGAAATGAGATAGGCTCTGAGGTGGCCAAACTCTCCTTTGTTTCCCGTGGCCTGCATAAACAACGCGCCGACGCTATTTTTGATGTAAAACTTAATATTGGGACCAATGGTATGCAAGTTTGGAAAGGGACTTACGGGATTTGCAAATTGTATGTTGTAGTCCCAGATCAAAATGTCTTCACTCATTTTTCCCCAGTCTTCTAAGTCTTTGGTAAAGGCTGGGTCGGTATCAAAAACCGGTTTTTCTCTGGTGCTTTCAATGTTGCAGAGCATGATGTTCACATTGGGTTCCGCGAGGATGTTACTGGGTGCGGCCCGAGTATACCAATAGGCTAAAGTGGAAATAATCTTGTCTGGAAATTCTCGTGCTACTTTGTTGACAAACCAAATCATAGATCCGCTGGGGAGGTTGCCGTATTTTTTATTTAGCACAGTACAGGGCCCGCATTGGCAGTATTTGTCGTTGTCGTTTTGACTTACTGACCAATATTTTGCTTTCGGATTTGCTTCAATTCGTTTGCGTAGATCTGTTACCAAGGTTTGGAACATCGCTTCGTTAGACAAACACAATTGGGTTACTGGATTTCGTTCTCCATCGATCAAAGAAAAATATTCGGGATGGGTTTTCCCGTATTTTTCTGCAGGAACTAAAACCTCAAAGGTATGTACAAAAAGACCCCAAGTATCTCTTGAAGAAAGTTTGTGCCAAGCGGCATATTCTTCATCACGGGCGTCATAATACGAGGTGGTTCGGTATTTAATCACCGGAATTTTTATTTCATTCTCTGGAAGGGTAAAGGAAGCTGTCACAGGGGGCAGCACCTCGTCATCCGAACTGTATTTTCGGAAACCAAAAAATTCCAATAGCGAATAAATCCCATAAAGCAATCCTTTTTCAGATCCCCCTGTAAGTAAAAAGTCATTTCCCAAACGATGGAATTGATAGCCTTCTTCTTCTAGGAGTTTAGTGTCCAGAGCAGCAGACTGGGCTGCTTGGGTGTTTCCTAGATAAATTGCATTTTCACCTTGATAGCGGTCTTCACCAACAACAGTTAGTGCTGGGCTTGCAATTTTGGATAAAAAAGTACGCAATTCTGCAGCAGCTTTTTGCTCTAGGGGACTTGCCTCTTTAGGAATGACTATACTGAAGTTTGTACTCCCTTCTAGAATCAATTTTTTTAGTGTGCCAAAATCCCCGTTACACGCATAATGTGACAAGGTCGCTATTCCTCCCAATGCTAATCCTGAGGTTT